>CAKUFB010000011.1 GCA_934647145.1 uncultured Clostridia bacterium | reverse complement strand
ACGAAGGCGATCATGCCCGCCTTGAAGAACATCTCCGCCGTGGCGCTGCAGCTGGTCAGGAACCGGTCAAAGTAGGTATAGAGATTCGGGGCGATTTTTTCAAGCCACTCCATCGTTCAGCACCTCCGTCAGCACGTGATTCTCCTTCAGGAACCCGACCGCGGCCGCGAGGCTCTTTTCGTCCCCGCCGACCACGCCGATCAGGCCGCCCACCGGGCTGCCCTGCAGAAAGTCGATATTGGCCAGCACGATGTTCAGGTCGATGCCGTACTTTTTCGCCGCGGTGGTCACGATATGCTCGCCCACGCAGTCCTTCTGGAAGGTCAGGCGCACCAGCTTCTCGCCCGGCCTGAGCCGCACCAGCGGCGACTTGTCCTCCAGCAGCCGGTCGATCTTGCCCAGTATGGACGAGGAGGCCACGAACCTGCGCGTGATCTCGGCCTGCGGATGCGAAAACAGGTCGTACACGCTGCCCTGCTCGACCACGCGCCCCTTTTCCATCACCGCCACCCGGCCGCACACCGTTTTGATGACCGACATCTCGTGGGTGATGAGCACGATGGTCAGCCCGAGCTTGCGGTTCAGATCCTGCAGAAGGTTCAGGATCGCCTCGGTCGCGTCCGGGTCGAGCGCGCTGGTCGCCTCGTCGGACAGCAGCACCTTCGGGCTGTTGGCCAGCGCCCGGGCAATGGCCACGCGCTGCTTCTGGCCGCCGGAGAGCTGCGAGGGGTAGACGTCGATCTTGTCGCTCAGACCCACCAGCTGCAGCAGCTCCTCCACCCGCGCGCGGATTTCGGCCCGCCTCATGCCCGTGTACCTGAGCGGATAGGCCACGTTGTCGAAGACCGTGGAGCGATCGAGCAGGTTAAAGTGCTGAAAGATCATGCCCACGCTCCGCCGAAGCTGCGAGAGCTGCCGCTCGGTCAGGCGCTTTTCCGCGCCGTTCTCCCGGCGATAGGCCCTGCCGCCGCGGAAGGTCACCTCGCCGAAGTCGCCGATGGACACCGAGCCGCTGTCCGGCGTCTCGAGCAGGTTCAGACATCGCACCAGCGTAGACTTGCCGCCGCCCGAGTAGCCGATCACGCCGAAAATCTCGCCGTCCCGAACGCTCAGGCTCACGTCGTCCACCGCGCGCACATCGCCGCTTTTCATATGGAAGGTTTTGCTCAGGTGGCTTACTTCAATCATGCCGTCCGTCTCCTTTTTTGTGGGTTGCGCAGGACGTTCGAGAGGAGCTTCTCAGGATACGGGTTTTCACGTGAGTACCCACATATCGTTAAGCGCTTTCAACAAACGTCTCATTCGGTGAACTGCATATCTGCTACTCTTTCGCTGCGCGGATCATAGTGTTTTCCGGGAGAGCTCGAGAGGCGCCTTTTTCAAAAAGGCGGCCTCTCGAACGTACTTCCTTACTTCGCCGCGGCTGCCTTGAGCGCGTCGAGGGTCTCGTACTTTTCGGAGTAGAGGGTCAGGGGCGCGATCAGGGTATCGCCCAGCACAGCCAGGTCATAGCCGTTGGCATTCGCGTCGTTCTCGAGGAAGGCCTTGTGCTGGAAGGCGTTGAGGTCGATTTCGCCGCTGGCGAGGGCCTCGTTGGGCAGGGTGTACGCGTCGAACTCGACCAGCTCGATGTAGATGCCCGCGTTCTCGTCGTCCAGCACCTTCTGCACGACCTTCCACTGGTCGTTGTTCGCGCCGCACACGCCCACCTTGACGAGGGTCTTGCCGGCCTTGTCGGAGGTATAGCGGATGTAGTCGGTCACGTTGTCGGCGGTCACGGTGAACTCGGCGTCCGCGTCATAGTCGAAGGCCGGGAAAAAGGCCTCGGAGTAGTTGACCAGCAGAAACTCGGCGACCAGCTGATTGTGATAGGCCGCGAGGATGGTCTTGTAGGTCTCGTTCTCCAGATCCCCGGTGCGCGCCGCGATGATGTTGACGTAGGGATTGTCGCCCTCCTCACTCTGGCTCTCGATGATCAGGCCGTCGCGCGAGGGAATCAGGCCGGTGGGAATGGCGTAGGTGCCGTTGATGGTCGAGGCGGCGAAGTCGCCCAGGGTGGAGGGCAGGGTGTTCGCCTGCACCGGAACCACCTCCACGTCGTACAGGTACCCGGTGATGTCGGCGATTTCGGGAGTGAAGCCGGCCTCCGGATCGACCGTCAGCAGGCCCGCCGCCTCCAGCAGCTTGATGCCGCGGGACAGGTTGGTGCCGTCGTCCGGGACGCCGATCTGCAGGGTTTCGGCGGAAGCAATCGAGGTCAGCAGAACCAGGGCCAGAACCAGAGCGGAAATCTTCTTGACGAATGTTTTCATAATTATTCTCCTTTTCATTCAGTCACGTTTTCTTGTGCTTGATTTCACGAACATTCCATTGCGCTTCCTGGGCCGCACATTCGGTCCCTCACTCCTCCGGTTCGCTTCATACCATTCGCTCCCTTCAACCGTTTTTACGATGGCGCAACTCGAGCGCCCTGTCCGTCTCCATACAAAAAGCGGAGGTCAGCCATGCGCTGTCCTCCGCTATCTATATAAGGGAGCCCGGATTTACTTCTTCCGGCGGCAGACGCATGGGGAAATAGAGTACATGCACATGCACATACCCATGCTCATCGCCATCATAACGGTCTTGCGAATCATGACGTCTGCCTCCTTCCTGTCGGTTGTTGGGTTGATTATACGACGCGCAGGCCGGCGTGTCAATAGGTTTTTGGAAGTTTTCAGATTCTTAATCTCCGATCGTTTTCTGGCGTTCGCCGCTTTTCGTTCCGCATTGCGTCGTGTAATCCGTCCGCCCGTCGGAAATCGCCCGCAGGGAGACGCGCGTCGTTTCTAAAAATCAGGTGAAGGTCAAATATGAACAGATTATGAATTTTAGCACTCACCTCTTGACAGTGCTAACAAGTCGAGTATAATATAAGCCGTACCAGGAAAGAGGGGCGCGCGGAAAGCAAACCCCGGCCAGGTACGAAAGGCATATGCGAAAGGAAGTTATGACTTATGCTGCCTATGATGTTCCGTGAGAATCTGTTTGACGATCTGTTCAACGATGCGTTCGAGCGCAATCTTTGGAATACGAATAAGGCCCTGTACGGCAAGAAGGCCGCGAACCTGATGAAGACCGACGTACATGAGACCGAGGACAGCTACGAGCTGTCGGTTGACCTGCCCGGCTTCAAGAAGGACGAGATCGGCATTGAGCTGAAGGACGGTTACCTGACGATCAGCGCCTCCAAGTCGCTGGAGAAGGACGAAACCGACAAGAAGCAGCGCCGCCTGATCCGCCAGGAGCGCTATGTCGGCTCCAGCCAGCGCACCTTCTACGTGGGCGACGTTAAGCCCGAGGACGTGAAATGCAGGTACGAATCGGGCGTGCTGACGCTCGAATTCCCGAAGGCCGACGTGAAGAAGGTCGAGGGCCCGCACACCATCGCGATCGAATAATCAAGGCATAAACACAGAGGCAGTCCGGGCAGGCTGAGCCTGTACCCGGCTGCTGCCGGTCGGCAGCATGTGGAGCCGGGCACTGCCTGAGTTGGCAATGCCAACCTGTGATTTCCAGAGAATTCTGGAAATCCGAAGAACCCGGGAGCTTCAATCTATGGCTCCCGGGTTCGTGTTCTATCCGGCGGCAGCATGTGCGTACAGGCTCAGCCTGTGGAAAGCGGGGTCGCGTCGTCGAACAGGTGAACGTTGCCCAGCAGCCAGCTCGTGGTGATCTCGGCCATGCCCACCGCGTCGCCCAGCACGCACTTCGCGTCGCCCAGCCTGCCGTATCGGATCGCGCCGCCCTCGAGGAACGCCGGCTCCATCTTGTCGTAAAACCGGGAGGGATGGCTGCCGTTGTGGCGGTACTGCGGAATGCGATACCTGGTACCGTCGGGCGTGACGGTGAAGTACTCCTCCGCCTGCGGGTTCAGGCGGTTGGGGATGTGGTTCCACTCCTCCACCCCGTGCAGGAAGGTGTTGCTGGTCAGGCGGCAGCCCAGAAACAGTATGCTCGCGCCCCGGTCGTACAGCTTGCCCCAGCAGCCGCGGCGCGCGCAGGGCGTGCGGGCATATTCCTCGCCGGAGACGTACTCCTCCGCCTCCCGCCCCAGCGCCGCCACCGAATGGGTGGGGTGCAGCGAACGCACCACGCCCGGCCGCTTCCTGAACAGCTCGGGCAGTATGCCCACGCAGCTGGGCTCGCGCAGCACGTCGAACACGTTGCGCTCGCGCGTGACCGTCAGCCAGGTGTGCGTCGGCAGCACCAGCAGTCCGTCCTTCATATATTCGGAGAGCGCGTCCAGCACGGCGTCCGCGCCGCCCTCGACCGGGCCGATGGCCTTCATCGAGGAATGCACCAGCAGCGTGCCCCTGGGGTCGATGTTCATTTCCTTCAGACCGCGCATCAGGTCGTCCTTCGTATACATGGCTTTTTCTCCTTTGTTCACAGCGAATAGAGCTTCGTGTACTTTTCGGTCAGGTAGCGCACGTAGTACGCGGGGTCAAACGGCTCGCCCAGCGCCCTTTCCAGCAGCTCGGCGGGCTTGTACAGGCATCCGTACCGCCAGATACGCTCCTCGAGCCAGGCGTTCACCGGCGCAAGGCCGCCCTCTTCCAGGCACGCGTCCACGTCCACGGTCTCCTTCATCTTCGCCAGCAGCTGCGCGCCGTAGGCCGAGCCCAGCGCGTAGCTCGGGAAGTACCCCAGCGCGCCGGAGGACCAGTGGCTGTCCTGCAAAACGCCGCGCCGGTCGTCGGGCACGTCCACGCCCAGGTATTCCTTATACAGCGCGTTCCAGGCCGCGGGCAGCTCCTTCACCGCCAGCTCGCCCGAGAACAGCTTCTTTTCCAGCTCGTAGCGAATCAGTATGTGCATCCCATAGGTCAGCTCGTCGGCCTGCGTTCTGATCAGCGAGGGACGGCTGACGTTGAACGCGCGGTAAAACGCCTCGTCGGTCACGCCCGAGAGCTGCGGGAACAGCTCGCGCAGGACGGGCGCGACCTGCCTGACAAACCCGAAGCTGCGGCCCAGGATGTTCTCGTAGAAGCGCGACTGGCTCTCGTGTATGCCCATCGACACGCCGGTACCCAGGCAGGTGTAGGCCAGCTCGTCCGCCACATGCAGCTCGTAGAGCGCGTGGCCGCCCTCGTGAATCACGCTGAACATCGAATCGGAAAAGTCGTCCGGATGATAGTGCGTGGTGATGCGCACGTCGTACTTGGTGAAGTTGGTGGTGAAGGGGTGCTCGGTCTCGCCGATGCCGCAGTGGGCGCGGTCGATGCCGATCAGGCTCATCAGCCGGTCGGACAGCGCGCGCTGCCTGTCGATCAGGAAGTCTCCGTGCAGACAGGAGTCGTCCAGCTGCCGCGCCGCCTTGACCTTCTCAATCAGCGGCGTCAGCTCGCGGCGCAGGGCGCCAAAGAACTTCTCGCAGGTCTCGCGGGTCAGTCCGTCCTCATACTTGTCCAGCCAGAAGTCGTACGCGTCCTTTTCCGGCGCGACATAGCCTGCGTACCTCTTCATCGTCGCCACCACCCGCTCAAGGTAGGGCGCGAACATCGCAAAATCGCTCTTTTCCTTCGCGTCGTGCCACACGTCCTCCGACTCGGACATCAGCTTCCGCATGGCCACGTACTCGTTGACGGGCACCCTGCGCAGCTCCTCGATGTCCTTTCGCATGACCTCGACCACGCGCCGGTTCACCTCGTCCAGCTCGTCCCTGCGCTCCTGCAGGAAGTCCAGCAGCGCCGCCGTTTCCTCGCCGGTCTGCAGGCGGTAGGTCTCCTCGCTCAGGACGCCCAGCGACTCGGCGCGGTTCTTCGCGCTGCCCTTGGGCGCGGTGGTCGCGCCGTCATAGTAGATCAGGCCGCTGGCGTGGTTGTAGGCGGCCAGCTTCCTCTGCAGGGCGTTCAGCTTCTCGATGGCTTCGTTCAGGTTCATACTCGTATCCTCCGGCAGTCGTTTTCCACCATTATAGCACCTTTCGCGCGGCGGCTCAAGTCGAAGTTTGCCAGGACGCGCGCCGAAGATTTGTTAAGAGACGCCGCGTTTTTTATTGACTTTTCGCGCAGGCCATGCTATACTGTCTGTAAAGAGAAAGTCCATCACTTCATAATGAAAGGCGGTATCTTCATGAAACGAATCTGCGCGCTGGTTCTTGCCCTGCTGCTGGCATTCATGACCTGCCCCGCTCAAGCCGAGGAAATCCCTCACGTCGAGGCGCTTTCAAATCCCGACACATTCTATGAAGACCACCTTGCGGGCGCGACGCCCGTGAATCAGAGCGAGCGCTTCCGGGTGCTCTACCGCGTGCTGGACGGAAGCGCCCAGCCTATGGAAACCAGCGAGGCCGTGCGCGGCGTGACGTTCGAGCTTTCCCTTGAAAACCTGTCGGACGAGGCGCTCAAAAGCGTCCAGCTGACGATGCACTACAACGAGCGGCTTCAGCTGCTGCTCGGCCTGCCCGCCTGGGAAACCGCCCCCGTGACGCTCAAGGCGAAGAACGAGGCCGACCAGTCAAACGGCGCCGCCTACGCCTGGTGCACCTTTGTGCAGGCGGGCTTCCTGCACGAAACCGGCGATCTGACGCTCAGGGACTTCTACGACACGATTCTCGAAATCACCTGGAAGGGCGGCGGCGAAATCCTGCACATCACGCCCGAAACCGCCCAGTCCGCGGGCGACGACGCGTTCAACCCCATCCCGGAGGGCTGCAGGCCGCTGGACGAGGATACAATCGCCCAGATCAACGAGGCCGGCGAAGACGTCCGCGTCACGGTCTATTCCGGCCCCGACGCCTTCCTGACCAAACACCTTGAGGACGCGCTGCCCGTCGACGAGAGCGAAACCTTCGCCGTCAGCCTGCGCATCGTCGACCTGTCCGCGGAGAACGACGCGGTTCACGCCCCCGAGCTGTACTGGCCTCTGCGCTTCGAGCTGGATCTGCACAACAAAACCGGCAAGGCGCTCGACGACGTGTGCATCACCGCGCACTGGACTGAAAAGCTCCAGGCCGTGCTGGGTAACCACGTGTGGCAGATCACGCCCCTTCACCTCGGCCCCTCCGCCAGCAAAAAGGACTCCGACAGCCGCCTGTGCGGCCTGGAAACCTACCTCGTGGAGGAAAACCTGAGCGCCGCGGAGCCGCTCACCGCGGACGATTTCTATACCATCATGCTCGATGTCACCTGGAAGGACGGCCGCGAAATCCTGTACGTCACTCCCGATTCCCAGGCGCTCGCGGCGCCGGACGAACACTTTTCCCCCATCCCGGACGGCTGCACCGTGCTCGACGCGGACGCAATCGCCCGCATCAACGAGGCCGCGAAGTAACGCGCAACCCCCTTCCCGGTTTTCACCGGGAAGGGGTCTTTGTCTATCCGCGCTTTTTCGCTCACCCTTGCCTGCGCCCCATTCGGGGACGACGGGTCTTCCTTGGAAAGGCCGCCTCTCGATCGTTCCTCCCCTCCCGCGTATCATTCGGGGAATCACCTTTCTCACACCGCTCCTTTACGTGGATCAGAGTGTTTTCCGGGTGGGGTCTGGGGAGGCACAAAAGTCGCGTGTCCCCGTCCGCTCCCTTCATCGACCTGCCTTGCTTTCCGTTTCGCGGCAGCCAGTGGGTTCGGGCACTGCCCGATTAGAAAGGCCGCCTCTCGATCGTTCTTCCCCCTCCCGCGTATCATTCGGGGAATTACCTTTCTCACACCGCTCCTTTACGTGGATCAGAGTGTTTTCCGGGTGGGGTCTGGGGAGGCACAAAAGTCGCGTGTCCCCGTCCGCTCCCTTCATCGACCTGCCTTGCTCTTCGTTTCGCGGCAGCCAGTGGGTTCGGGCACTGCCCGATCAAAAAGGCGGCCTCCCCAGCGTTCCTCCAACGTTCCCCTCCCCCGTCAGCCCGGCGCGCAGCATTTCCAGCGCGTGCTTTTCGATGCGGGAGACATAGCTGCGGGAGATGCCCAGCCGGCGGGCCACCTCGTGCTGCGGGCGGCACTCGCCGTCGAGTATGCCGTAGCGAAGGCGGATGACCGCCTGCTCGCGCTGATCGAGCACCTGCTCCATCAGCTGAACCGCCCGGCCCGACTCGATGCGCAGGGCCACCGAGTCCATCACCGCGTCCTCGTCGGTGCCCAGTATGTCCATGATCTGAATCTCGTTGCCCTCGCTGTCCGAGCCGATCGGCTGGTTCAGCGAGACGTTCGCGCGGTACTTTTTGCTGCTTCGAAGCGCCATGAGCATCTCGTTTTCAATGCACCGCGAGGCGTACGCCGCCAGTCTGCCGCTCTCCGGCCGGTAGGAGGCCACCGCCTTGATCAGGCCGATCGAGCCGATCGACACCAGGTCGTCCTGATCCATGTCGCTGTGCAGGTACTTCTTCGCGATATGCGCCACCAGCCGCAGGTTGTGCTCCACCAGCTCGCGCCGCGCCGAGTCGTCCCCCGCCTGCAGCCGCACAATCAGCGCCTTTTCCTCCTTTCCGCTCAGCGCCCTGGGAAACGACGACCTTCCCGCCATGTGCGACAGAAATACCCACGCCTGCGAAAGCAGCTCGCTCAGCATCGATAAAAACATTCGACCCCTCCTCTCGCTTCTCCCACCATTGTATTCGGAGGAGGGAAATGAAACGCCCGGGAGCTCCTTTGAAAGAGCGCCCGGGTTCGCGTTTTGTTCATCAGGGACAGGCTACAGCGCCTTTTCCAGCATCACCAGGTTCACGCCGGGAATGCCGTTGAACTCGCAGGGCAGTATGCCGGTTTCAGTGTAGCCTAGGCGTTTATAGAGCCTGCGCGCGCCCGCGTTTCGCGCGTTGGTGTCCATGCGCAGGAAGCGGCAGCCGCGCTCCAGCGCGTATCGCTCATAGAAGGCGACGAACGCCGTGCCCAGTCCGCGGCCCCTGACCGCCGGGTCAACCACCAGCGTGTGCAGCACCATCACCTGATCGTCGGGCGCGTCGTGCGTCCAATGCGCCCGGCGGTAGGTCTCGACCTGCGCCTGATTGATGATCGCGCAGCCTGCGACCCGGCCGTCCGCCTCCTGCGCGAACAGGTCGCCCCGCTCAAGCGCCGCCTGCGCCGTGGCGCGGGTGGGGTATACGCCGCGAATCCAGCCCGTGCAGGCGCGTCCCCGCTCGCACTCGTCGTGTATGCGGTCGTAAATGGCCTCAATCGCGTCCAGATCGAACACGGTCGCCCGGCGCGTGTGAATCGACATGGCGTTCCTCCTTATTTGGCCAGCTCCTTCGTGCGATGGTAGGCCGCGCAGACCGCGTCCATGGCGGCGGCGCGGAAGCCGTGGCTCTCCAGCGCGTGTACGCCCGCAATCGTCGTGCCGCCCGGGCTGCACACCGCGTCCTTGAGCGCGCCCGGGTGCTCGCCCGACGTAAGCATCAGCGCCGCCGAGCCCATCAGCGTCTGCGCGGCGTAGGTCAGCGCCTTGTCCCGCGGCAATCCGCACTCGACCCCGCCGTCGGCCAGCGCCTCGATCATCAGGAACGCGAACGCCGGCCCGCAGCCGGACACCGCGCTGCCCGCGTCAATCAGCTTCTCCGGCAGGCGGTCGAGCCTTCCCGCATGCGACATCGCCTTCAGGAACTGCGCCACCTGCGCGTCGGTTACGTTTTCGGTGCAGTCGTACAGGATCATGCCCTGCCCGATCGAGGCGGGCGTGTTGGGCATGATGCGGATGACCGGGTATTCTCCGCCCGACAGACGGCGAATCTCGGCCATTCTCAGGCCCGCCGCCATGCTCACCAGCACCAGGCGACTGTTTTTCGCCAGCGCGCCCCGTATCCCCGCGAGCATCTCCGCCATCATCTGCGGCTTGACCCCCAGGAAGAGGAAATCGCAGCCTTTCGCCGCCTGTTCCGCCGTCTCGACGCGCGCGCCCAGCTTTTCCGCCAGCCTTTTCGCCTTTTCACTGTCGCGATCCGCCAGCGCGACGGCCTCGCCGCCCACCGACGCGCTCACCGCCCTGGCCAGCGCGCCGCCCATGTTGCCCGTGCCGATAAAGCCATATTTCATCTCATATTCCTTCTTTCCGTCTCACTGCATCGATCGCTCGCGCTTCACCTGCGCCGCTTTCACTGTTTTTTCAGCCCGTCTCTCAGGCTTCCTTGCCCAAACGTCTCATTCGGGGAAAAGCGCTTCTCCATTGATTTACTTTTCGTGGATCATAGTGTTTTCCGGGTGGGGTTTGGGGAGGCGCCTTTTTCAAAAAGGCGGCCTCCCCAACGTTCCCCCCTACCGTACCTGGCCGTCGCCGCGGACGACGTACTTGTAGCTGGTGAGCTCCTCCAGACCCATCGGCCCGCGGGCGTGCAGCTTCTGGGTGGAGATGCCCATCTCGCAGCCCAGGCCGAACTCGCCGCCGTCGGTAAAGCGGGTGGAGGCGTTGACGTAGACCGCCGCGCTGTCCACCGCCGCCACGAAGCGATTGGCCGCGTCCTCGTCGCGGGTGAGGATGGCGTCGCTGTGGTGGGTGGAGTGGGCGGCGATGTGCGCGATGGCCGCCTCGACCGAGGGTACGACCTTCACCGCCAGGATGTAGTCGAGAAACTCCGTGTCGAAGTCGCCTGCGCCCGCCGGCACGCCCGGTATGATCGACAGCGCCCGCTCGTCCAGGCGCAGCTCGACCGGGTGCAGTCCCTTTGCCTGCCGCGCGTCCACCAGCCGCTTATGCAGCCTGGGCAGAAACTCCTGTGCGATCGCCTCGTGTACCAGGCACACCTCCTCGGCGTTGCAGACCGAGGGGCGGCTGGCCTTGGCGTTCTCGATGATGGCAAGCGCCCTGTCCTGATCGGCGGTCGCGTCCACGAAGATGTGGCAGATACCCGTGCCGGTCTGAATGCAGGGCACCTTCGCGTTCTGCACGCAGGCGTTGATCAGCCCGGCCCCTCCGCGCGGAATCAGCAGGTCAATGTAGCCCACGCCCTGCATCAGCTCGCTGGCGCTCTGCCGGGTCGTGTCCTGCACCAGCTGCGCCAGCGCCGGGTTCAGTCCCGCCTGCTCAAGGCCCTCCTGAAGCGCGCCGACGATCGCGTTCGCGCTGCGGAAGGCCTCCTTGCCCCCGCGCAGTATGCACGCGTTGCCCGACTTGAGCGACAGCGCCGCCGCGTCCGAGGTCACGTTCGGCCGGCTCTCGTAGATGATCGCCACCACGCCCAGCGGCACCGACACGCGGGTGATGCGCAGCCCGTTCGGCCGCTCAACCTGCCGAAGCGCGCGCCCCACCGGGTCGGGAAGCGCCGCGACCTGCCTTAAACCCTCGGCCATGGCCGCGACTCGCGCCTGCGTGAGCGCCAGGCGATCCAGCATCACCTCGCTGATGTGCCCCCTGGCCGCCTCCACGTCCTGCGCGTTGGCCGCGAGGATGTCCGGCATGTGCGCAAGCAGGCTCTCGGCCATGCGCTCGAGCGCCCGGTTTTTCCGCGCGGTTGAGGCGACGGCCAACTCGGGCGCGGCCGCCTTCGCCCTCTTCATGATTTCCAGCGTGGTCATTGCTCATTTCCTCCCCAGAAAGCGCGTGCCGATCGGCGCGCCCGACACGATGTCGTACAGCCGCTCAGGCCGCTCGCCGTTGGCGATCACCATGTCGACGCCCGCCTCCGTCGCGATCTGCGCCGCGTGCAGCTTGGTCGCCATGCCGCCCGTGCCCAGCGCCGAGCCCCTGCCGCCGCCCATGGCCATGATTTCATCGGTCAGCTTCTCCACCCGGCTGATCAGCTTCGCGGCCGGGTCTTTGTGCGGGTCGGCCGTGTACAGCCCCTCGATGTCGGACAGCAGAATCAGCAGGTCGGCCTTGACCGTCGTCGCCACCACCGCGCTGAGCGTGTCGTTGTCGCCGATGACGATTTCCTCGGTGGTCACGGTGTCGTTTTCGTTGATGACCGGCAGCGCGCCCAGCTCCAGCAGCCGAAACAGCGTGTTCTGGATGTTGTGCCGGCGCTCCTCGTGGTCGATGTCGCTGCTGGTCAGCAGGATCTGCGCCACGGTGTGGCTGTACTCGGAAAACAGCTTGTCATAGGTGTACATCAGCTCGCACTGGCCCACCGCCGCGCAGGCCTGCTTGCCCGGAATGTCGCGCGGACGCTCCTTCAGCGACAGCTTGCCCACCCCCATCGCAATGGCGCCCGAGGACACCAGCACGATCTCGTGCCCCGCGTTTTTCAGGTCGCTGAGCACGCGGCACAGCGCCTCCACCCGCCGGATATTCAGCCGCCCGGTGGAATGGGTCAGGGTGGACGTGCCCACCTTCACGACGATTCTCATTCGTATTCCCCTTTCGCGCGATCCGCGCGGAAATTTTTTGCACATATTATACACGAACCCGCGCGTTTTTGCAACCAGACAAAGCCGAACATTCAGATTAACTTTGCGAAAGCGCCCCTGTACGCGCTTTTTTGATGGAATCTCGCCGCGCGTCCGGCAATCCGCGTGGATAAAAAACGCCCCGCCCGCCGAGGCCCGGACGGACGGAGCGCATCGCTATTCCTCTTTTTTTGCGTCCGGCAGCTGCGCCAGGACAATCGCCGCGAACATCAGCGCGCAGCCGGTGATTTCCCGCCCGCTCATGCGCTCGCCCAGCAGCAGCGCGCCGAACACCACCGAAAACACCGACTCCAGGCACATGATCATCGAGGCCAGCGTGGGATCGGTGTCCTTCTGCGCCACGATCTGCAGCGTATAGCCCACCCCGCCGGAGAGCACGCCCGCGTACAGGATGGGCACGGCGCAGTCCAGAAGCGCCCGCCACTCGCTCTTCTCCGTACACAGCGCGCAGACCAGCCCGATCGTGCCCGACACGAAGAACTGCACGCAGCTCAGCTTCACGCCGTCCACATGCGGCGAAACCCGGTCGATCACCAGGATGTGCGCGCAGAAGCAAACCGCGCACAGCATGGTCAGCAAATCGCCCCTGTTCATGCTCAGCGAGCCGCTGACGCACAACAGGTACAGTCCGGCCGCCGCCAGCGCCACCCCGATCCAGGTCGTCGCCCGCGATTTTTTGCCCAGTAACAGCGATGCGACCGGCACCAGCACCACGTACAGCGCCGTAATAAAGCCCGCCTTGCCCGCCGTCGTGTACACCAGGCCAAACTGCTGCAGCGTACTGCCCGCGCACAGGCAGACGCCGCACAGCAACCCGCCCAGAAGCAGCGTCCGCTTTTCTGCCGGGCTTTCCTTCCGTGGCCGCTTTTTTTCCCGCAGCCAGATCACCGGCAGCAGCACCGCCGCCGAAAGCAGCGACCTCACGCCGTTGAACGTGAACGGCTGCACCATGTCCGTGCCCACTCGCTGCGCCACGAACGCCGATCCCCAGATCATCGCCGTCAGCAGCAGCAGGAGATTTCCCCGCATCGCCTTCTTGTTCATTTCACGAAACCCTCTTTCATTGCGCAGAGTATGTTCCTATCCTGCCACATTCCCCGCGCCCTTTCAAGCGAGTTTCTGTCAAGCCGCCGTAAATCCCTATTCTTCCCCCTCCTCGCCCTCGATCCGCACGCTGCGGAAATCCTTGGGCAGCATGCCCGTATAGCGGATGAAGGCGCGCTTGAAGGTAAGGTAGTTTCCGTAGCCGGTGAGCTCGGCGATTTCCGAAAGGCTCTTGTCGGTCTCGCGCAGCATCTGCTGCGCCTTGCCGATGCGCAGCTTGAGCAGGTAGTCGGTAAAGCTGAGGCCGAAGTGGTTCTTGAGCAGCCTGGTGATCATCGTGCGGTGCATGCCGAAGCGGTCGGCCAGCTGGTTGACGCACAGCTCGGGGTCGTCCGCATGCTCGCTGATATACTCGAGAATGGCCACGGCGTGCTGCTCGGAGGCGTCCTCCTCCTCCTCGGAGGGATGAATCGCCTCGCCCAGCCGCCTGACGAACCGGGAAAGCGCCTGCCAGGCGGCCTCCTCGTCCGGCTCGGTGGCGAAGTACTCCTCCGCCTCGGTAAAATCCACGCCGTATTCCTCGGCGATTCGCCTGAGCAGGTTCAGAAGCGACAGCACGTCGTACCTGTCCCGGGCCTCGCGCAGCAGCGCGTCGCACTTGTCCCACCTTTGCAGCTGGATCTCGCGCATCAGTCCCAGCGTCAGCCAGAAGGGCAGCGTGGTGCGCTCCACCCTGCCCTCGTCCTCCATCCGGGACTTGAGATGGACGTAGGCCTCGTGCAGCTCCCGCGCGTCGGAGAGCACCTCCGATACGCCCAGTATGCAGGGCAGGCGGCTTCTCGCGCACTCCTCGGCCAGCAGCGCCCGCTGAGCGCCCGCCCTCTCCCGGTCGGCGTACCAGTAGATCATGCAGGCGCTTCCGTCCGGCCGGCCCAGGCGGTAAAAGTGCAGCGCGCGTTCGGCTTCGGCCTCGAGCTGGGCGGCGGGCGCGCTGCGCCCCGGCTCATACGGCTCGCTCAGCGCCAGCACGCAGGGCAGCCTGTCCCGCAGCCAGGGGAACATGCTCACGACGTATCGATCGTCCGGGTTGACCTGCGTACCGGCCAGAAGGCCGTACACCGCCTCCTGCCGGATCAGGTCGCTGCTGCGCTCCAGCAGGCCGGCCAGGTCGCCCCGCTCCATCGCCAGCTCCCGATACTGGTCGCGGAAGGAATCCATATAGCCGGTGATTTCCTCGAACGGATCGCGCTCCACCCGCGCGCCCTTGAGGTTGAAGTGGGTCAGCAGGCGGCGAATCGGCTCGTAAAACAGCACCATGAACACATACGACAGCCCCAGGCTCAGAAAGGTCGCCAGGATCAGCAGCAGCGCGTGCTCCATCAGGCAGGTCTTGAGCAGCACCTGCTCGTAGGGCAGGTACCCCAGCTGCAGCTCGACCGCCGGAAAGCTCAGACTGAACCCGTCCGCCGTCATCCGCTGCGGCGTGCCCAGCCCGTAGACCGGCTTTCCGCCCACCAGCAGCCGCATGTAGACGCAGGAAGCGTCCAGCTGCGCCGCGATCGAGGCCGCGATCGACTTCACACTCATGATCGCCACGATCACCCCCGCCTCATAGCGCCTGTTCACGTCGCTCAGCACGATGGCGATATAGTCCGGATCGACGACCGTCACGACCGGCTCCTGCGTCGTGTCCTCCCCCACGTCGATGTCCAGCACGCCGTAAAAGCTCATGTAGTCCCGTATGCTCAGCCAGTTTTCCCCGGTAATCACGCAGTCCTTCGAGGGCGTAATCACCGCGATATTCTGCAGGTATCGCTGCGCGGAGGCCTTGCCGCGCAGATCGTCGATGATCTCCTGCCGGCGAAGCGGCGTGAACTCCTCCGCGTACAGGTCGGCATGGTTGCGAAAGTGCATGTACCAGGTGGACGAGAAAATCGCGTTGCAGGTGTTGACGCAGCCGGTGAACTCCTGCGACATCGAAACCTGCACCCGTTCGGTGCGGGCGTGAATCGCGTCCAGATAGCTCCGCTTCTCGCTGCGCACGGTGCGCCAGGCGGACAGGCCGACCAGTATCAGGCAGACCGCCTCGAAGCAGCAAAACAGCTGCCAGAAATCCCTCTTCTGCCTGCGCGAAGTCATGCGCACCATGCAAAAACCTCCGTCCTCCGGATACGACCGCACACCGAACGCAAAAACGCGCCCGGTGTACGGGAATCCCTTTTTTACCGTTTCATTCCTTGTCAGTATGGTCTGCCGCCCGGAACCCCTCCCCTTTCAGGAGAGGCTCAGCGCCGTGCTTCCATGAAGGGACGTTCTCTTTTTCCCCGCCAGCGCCGCGTTCGGGGAACCGCTTCTCTCGTGACTTTGAAAAGGCTCTTTAGAATCCGCCTCACCTTTTTTCCGGCTTCACGAGGAATGGTTTTCCTTTCCTCACCTGCGCCGCATTCGGGGAATCACATTTCGATAAGCCAATCCATTTTGTGGATCATAGTGCTTTTCGTGAGGGGTTTGGGGAGAGGTCAAAGAGTCCTGTGGCCGGACTGCCCGTGAGAATGAATCACATTGCTCATCGTTTCGCGGCAGCAAGTGGGTCCGGGCACTGCCCGGTCAGAAAAGCCGTCTCCCCAACGTTCCCCCAACGTTCCCTTACCCCTTCACTGCGCCGAGCATGACGCCCTTGATGAAGTACTTCTGGATGAAGGGATAGAAGCACAGGATGGGCAGGGTGGACACGACGATGGTGACGTATCGCACCTGCAGCGAGACGGCCACGGCGCTCTCGGCGGATTCCTCGGCGTTGTTGAGCTCGGAGGATGCCTGCAGCAGCACGCGCCTGAGCAGCAGCTGCAGCGGCTGGAGCCTGGGCTTGCTCAGGTAGAGCATGGCGTTGAAGTAGGAGTTCCAGTGGCCGACGGCGTAGTAGAGCGTCAGCACGGCCAGCGTGGGCACGATCAGGCGGACGGCGATGTGCCAGTAGAGCTGCATGTCGTTCGCGCCGTCGATGTAGGCGCTCTCGATGACCTCTTCAGGGATGCTGGAGAAGGCCGAGCGGCAGATCATCATGTTGGACGTGGACACCAGCACCGGCAGGATCATGACCCAGCGGGAGTTGTACAGGCCCAGGCCGGTAATCAGCAGATAGCTGGGAATCAAGCCGCCCGAAAAGTACATGGTAAAGGCGATCAGGAAGTTGAGCGGCCGCCGGGCGACGAACGAGCGCCTGGACAGCGGATAAGCGGCCAGCGTGGTGGCCACGATGTTGAACACGGTGCCCACGGCGGTGTAGTAGAGCGTGTTTCCGTAGGCGACCCACAGGTTAGCCTCGGACAGCACCGACTTGTAGCCCGCCAGCGAGAAGCCGACCGGCCACAGAAAAACCTTGCCCTCAAACGCGGCGCGGGAGTCCGAAATGGACACCGACAGCACGTACAGGTACGGATACAGCGTAATCGCGAACGCGATCGCCGCCAGCAGGTACACGAGGGCGTAAAACAGGTAATCCGAAGCGCCGGAAATCTCCTTCACGGCGTTTTTCCTCTTTTTAAGCGCCATACCTTTCCCCCCTTACCACAGACTGGCGTTCGTCACCTTGCGGCTGATGGTGTTGGCGACGAAGACGAACACGAAGTTGATGACCGAATTGAACAGGCCCACGGCGGTCGAGAAGCTGTAGTTGCTGCCCTCGATGCCCTTTCTGTAGACATAGGTGGTGATGACGTCGCTGGTCTCGTAGGTGGCCTCGGACTGCATCAGGAACACCTTTTCAAAGCCTATGCTCATCAGACTGCCCAGCCTGAGAATAAACAGAATCACGATGGTCTCGGCGATCATGGGCAGCGTGACGTACCAGCAGCACTTGAACTTGGTGATGCCGTCGATGCGCGCCGCCTCGTACAGCGCCGGATCGATGCCCATGATGGCGGCGATGTAGATGATCGAGCTGTAGCCGAAGCTCTGCCAGACGCCCGAGCCGACGTACAGCGTGCGGAACCACTTGGGGTCGATCAGAAAGGCGATTTTCTGCCCGCCCAGCTTGACGATCAGGTTGTTGACAATGCCGTTGTTCTGCGTGAAGAAGATCTGGATAATGCCCACGATGACGACCGTGGAGATGAAGTGCGGCAGGTAGGACACGGTCTGCACCACCTTGCGCAGGGCGGTCGAGCGGATTTCCGTCACCACGACGGCGAAAATGATCGGAACCGGAAAGCCCCAGATGATCGAGTACAGCGACAGCAGGAAGGTATTCCGAATGGTTCGGTAGGCGTAGATGGAGGAAAAGTACTGCTCAAACCACTTCAGCCCCACCCATTTTCCATAGTAAATGCCGTGACCGGGCTTGAAGTTCTTGAACGCGATCACGATGCCCGTCATGGGCACATAGCAGAAGATCACATAGTATACCAGGATCGGCGCGATCATGAGGAAGAGCCAGCGATCCCGCTTGATCTTCTCCCACAGGGTCATTCCGCCCGGGCGGCGCGAGGCCTTGAGCGTGGTCGACACGTGTATCCCTCCTGTTGGCATGATAAAATCGGACAAAAACAAAGGACAGGGAGGCCGCTTCAGGCTGGGCGGCCTCCCCGCAGCGCGCGGGAATTACTTGTTGTACAGCTCCTGATAGACGCCGCACACCTCGTCCACGTTCAGGCTCCTGGCGCCCGCGATGTACTCATCCCAGGTGTCCAGGCTGCGCGTGCCGGTGATGAAGGCGGTCATGTTCTCGGCGAAATAGGTATTCAGGTCGGTAGAATACATGGAGATGCTCTCGGCCTGCTCCTCGGTCATGAAGTAGTAGTTCAAAACCGGCATGGTCTTGGCCGAATCGTGCTTCGCAAAGAAATCGCTGCGAAGGCTGTTCATGTTGGTCTTGTGGAAATAGGTCACCTGAACCTGCGGAATGGGGAAAGCAGCATTGTTGCTTCCCATCTTAGAGCGGAAATTGTCTACATTGTTCAGATACTCGTCACTGAAGATCATCGTGCCGTCCGCATCGATCGTGTAGTCCACGCCCTCGATACCGCCCCACAGCAGAGTATAGCACTCCTCGGAGAGCTGGTAATCCAGGAACGCAAACGCGGTCTCCGCTTTTTCAGACTTGGCAGAAATCGCCCAGCCGCCGGGCTTGCCCGTATTGGCCGTACCATACGTGTCGTAGCTGCCTACCTCGGGCACGATGCAGGCAACGTTGAAGATCGGCTCGTCAACGCCATACTTCCAGCTTGGATCTACTGTCGTATTATACGCATCCGCGTTGCCGACAAAATGCATCTGGCAGCCCATGCGGTTATTGGCCATGATGTTGTTCTGCACGTCAAGGTCGGCGGTCATGTACTCGTTGTACAGGATGCCGTCCTCGTACCACTTGTGCATCTGCTCCAGGAACAGCCTATAGTTGTCGTCGATGTAGGCGCAGGTGACGGTCTTGGTCTCCGGATGCACCTGCCAGGTGCCGTACAGGTCGAGGCCCCAGTACAGACCCCAGCCTTGGATGTGACTCGATCGGGAAAACAGCGGCACCTCGTCGGTGGTATCGCCGTTGCCGTTCATGTCGTGCTCCTTGACATAGCGCAGATACTTGTCCATGTTCTCGAGGGTCAGATTGTCCGCGTCAATGCCTGCCTCCGCCAGCCACTTCATGTTGATGTGCAGCAGGCGAGCATTCTGGCCGAACAGCTTGTTGACATAATAGATTTTTCCATCGGTAGCGGTCATCTGATCGATCAGGTTTTCCCAGCCGGGCTGCGTCGTCCAGAATTTAATGTTGTAGCCGATCTCATTCACCAGGTCGGTCAGGTCGTAGAACAGACCCGCGCCGCAGTAGGTCATGGTCTGGTCGTCAGGTACGTTGACGATATCCGGCAGATCGACGCCCGCCGCCAGACGGGGCTTGAGCACGTCGTCATACGCGGACGAGGGCACCAGCTCAAGATCGAGGTCGATGTTGGTGCGCCTGAGCATCTCCTGCGTCCAGGTCATGCCGGAAATATCGTCGATCAGCGAGCCGCTGTTGCTGGACAGCATGGTCAGCGTGGTCTTCTCCTCGACCACGGGCGCGGTGCCCTTGTAGAAGTGCTCGCCCGCGGCGGCCACCGTCAGGGCGGTCAGGCACAGCGTCAGCGCCAGAAGCATCGTCAGAAATCTCTTCATGTGTTCTACCATCCTCTCTTTTTGTGAACGCATTGCGGCGGGCCCTCCACAATTCTGTCTCCGATTCTAGCGGATTTCTCCACATCTGTCAATGATCATTTGGTGCGCACATTTTGTATAGCGTCAATGTGCATATAATCGCATTGTATTTTAGACTGTTTGACGGCTATGTTTCCTTTTACACTCACTGGTCGTTTGGTGACTGGCCTGTCACATTTTGTATAGCGCGCCTTTACACCCTTCCTCCCTCACCACCGCGACGGCGCCACGCCGGTGAGCTTTTTGAAGACGCGGCTGAAGTAGTAGATGCTCTCGAAGCCGAGCAGGGATGCGATTTCGCCGATGGTACACTCGCGGCCGCGCAGCAGCTGGCAGGCGCGCTGAATTCGCAGGCGATTGCGGTATTCGATGGGCGTCGTGCCGGTTTCCTCGCGAAACAGCCGGTACATCTGCGCCGGGCTCAGGTAGCACAGCTCGCACAGCCGGGCGCAGTCGATCTCCTCGCGATAGTGGTCGGCCAGGTAGTCGAGCGCCGGTGCCAGGCGGCTGGGCCGCGCGGACTCGAACTGGCGCGTCACCTCGGAGAGTATCTCGCAGATCAGCGAGGTGCTGCGCAGCACGTCGCTCGAGCGCAGGAAGTGCTCGGTCAGCGCGCGCACGTTGTCGCGCAGGTAGAGGCTTGCGGTCTGGGCGACCGGCAGCGGCCCCTCCGAAAAGATCAGCTCGTCGCCCGCGTCGTCGGTCAGCGTGAAGTCCACCCGGTAAAACGCGAACTCGGCCGTCGGTACCTCCAGCTGATGCCGGGAGGCGTATGGCAGGTAAATCAGCGACCCGGGCGCGAGATGCGCCTGCCCGCCCTCCCACCGGTACAGGCACTCGCCCTTATCTATCAAAAGGAAGCCGTTGCAGCCCCTGCTCCGGTTGGTCATCGCGCGATAGACCGGCGTCCGGTAAATCGCCGCCACCCGGCTGATCGAATACTGGGCAAAGCGCAGCTGCGCAAGCGGAACCACTCTCACCTCTCATCACCTCGCCTCCATGATACGCCGAACCGGCCCGCCCGTCAAGCGAAAATGAGAAATTCGTGCAAATGAATGCGACTCTGCGCCATTTACCCCAGGCCGCCCGCATGGTATCATGGAGCCATCAAAGCGAGGTGAGCCGCATGACAAAATCGAGGTTCTATTATCAGGTCGGCCCGGGCTGCGTGCTGTGCCTGATGTGCGTGTACGAGTGTCCGGTCAGGGCGATCCGTGTGCGCGAGGACGAAAGCGCCTTCATCGACGCAGAGAAGTGCGTCGGCTGCGGGCGCTGCGCCAGCAACTGTCAGTCTGAAGCCATTCATCGGCTGGAAAGGAAGGAAACAGATGATTGATTATGAACTCAGGGACGGAAAACTGATCTGCGGAGCGCGCGAGCTGCCCGTATACGGCGAATACGACGTGGTGGTCGTGGGCGGCGGCATGGCCGGCGTGGGCGCGGCGCTGGCGGCGGCGCAGGCGGGCGCGAAGACGATCGTCGTGGAGAATACCTCCGCGCTGGGCGGCCTGGCCACGATGGGCGTGGTCAACATCCCGATGGACTTCGTGTCCGGCCTGGGGCAGAAATTCTTCCGGGAGCTCGAGGCCGAGGGCGGCCTGCGCCACCGCAACTCCAACCCCGAAAAGCACAAGCTGGTCTTCGACCGGATGCTGAAGGAATGCGGCTGCGACTGCCTGCTGGTCACGCCGCTGATCGACACGGTGGTCGAGGGAAACGAAGTGCGCGGAATCGTCGTACACACCAAGAAGGGCGCTCAGGTCATCCTGGGCAGGCGCTTCGTGGACGCGTCCGGCGACTCCGACCTGGTCTATTTCGCGGGCGGCGAGACCATGACCGGCCGGCCCGAGGACGGCATGTCGATGGCCTGCTCGCTGGAATTCGTGCTGGGCGGCGTGAACTTCGAGGCCTACAAGGCCAGCGAGCTGTACGCCACCGACCCCAAGTGGATCAGGCTCATCGCCCGCGCGCTTGAGGAGGGCAAGCTGCCCTACGAAATCGACAACCACCTGAACTGGTGGACGCGCATCCCCGGCCGGCCCGAGCAGTGCGGCATGGACGAAATCGGCGTGTGCTTCGCGCACTCCAGGCGCTGCTTCCCGACCGACAACCGCGACCTCACCCGCATGTATATCGAGGGACGCGAGCAGGCCGCCATACTCGCCGACTTCATCCGCGAGAACGTGCCCGGGTTCGAAAAGTCCTACCTGAGCTACACCGGCTCGCTGCTGGGCGTGCGCGAGAGCCGCCGCATCGTGGGCGAATACATTTTCACCGGCATGGACATCGCCTACGCCCGCAAGTTCGACGACGTGATCGCCATCAGCCAGCACGGCTTCGACCAGCACGGCTTCGAGGCGGCGGGCAACATGAAGTGGTTCAAGGGCACGCTGCCCGACGGCACGCCCGCCTATATCGCCAACCGCGCCGGCTGGGGCTCGCTGCTGCCGCCGGACGACGGAATCGCCCGCGTCAACATGAAGGAGCTGATTCCGGACGAGGGCGCGTACTACTACGACATCCCGTTCCGCTCGCTGGTGCCGGTTCGCCTGGAAAACGTGCTGGCCGCCGGGCGCAACATCTCCGCCGACGTGCACGGCCAGAGCGGCACCCGCCTGATCATGTGCTGCATGGCGCTGGGCGAGGCCGCGGGAACCGCCGCCGCGCTGTCGCTTCAGTCCGGCTGCCGCGTGCGCGACCTGGACGTGCCCAGTCTTCAGCGCCGCCTGGTCGAAAACGGCTGCAACCTGGGTCAGGGCTTCCGCAGGCTGCCCGCGCTGCCCGACGAGGATTACACACAGTACGCCGTCCACTACGTCAACCACAACGGCTGACCGCTCAGGGGGAGGTACGCCTCCCCCTCAGCTTGTCAAAAAAGGTTTTGACAAGCTGGTGGACGGGGAAGCAAGCTCCCCGGCCAGGTGCCGCGCCTCA
>CAKUFB010000010.1 GCA_934647145.1 uncultured Clostridia bacterium | reverse complement strand
CGTCGGGGCTGTGGGTGGGGTCCGGGGAGGCGCGCGCCGTTCAGGCCGCCCTCCCCGGCTTCCCGCGCCACAACGCGGCGCGGAGCGCAGAGGGGGCTCCGGGGGAGGCGCAGCCTCCCCCGGAGAGTGAGCCGACAGGGAGCCGGGGCGAGTCCCGGAAGCTGAAGAAATCGACCGCTCCAATTGATGGCGGTCGATTTCGTATGTCGCTGCGCAGCAGCCAGTGGAAGCGGCACTGCCCGCCCGATTAGAACTCCGCGGTACCGGTCGTGCGCGGGAAGGGCAGCACGTCGCGGATATTGGAGATGCCGGTCAGGTACATCACCATGCGCTCGAAGCCCATGCCGAAGCCGGAGTGCTTGACCGAGCCGTACTTGCGCAGCTCGAGGTACCACCAGTAGTCCTCGACATTCATGCCCAGCTCGCGAATGCGCTCAGTGAGCACGTCCAGGCGCTCCTCGCGCTGGCTGCCGCCGCACAGCTCGCCCACGCCGGGCACCAGCAGGTCAGCCGCCGCGACGGTCTTGCCGTCCTCGTTGGCGCGCATGTAGAAGGCCTTGATCTCCTTGGGATAGTCGGTCACGAACACCGGCCTGCCGAAGTGCTTCTCGGTCAGGTAGCGCTCGTGCTCGGTCTGCATGTCGCAGCCCCAGTAGGGCCTGTACTCGAACTCGTGGCCGCTCTTTTCCAGGATGTCAATCGCCTCGGTGTAGGTGCAGCGCACGAAATCCGCGTCGCGCACGGCGCTCAGGCGCTCGATCAGGCCCTTGTCCACGAAGCTGTTCAGGAACCTCATCTCGTCCGGGCACTCGGTGAGCACCGCGTCGATGACGTACTTGATCATGTCCTCCTGAAGATCCATGTCCTCCTTCAGGGTGGCGAAGGCCATCTCGGGCTCGATCATCCAGAACTCGGCCGCGTGGCGCTGGGTGTTGGAGCGCTCGGCGCGGAAGGTCGGGCCGAAGGTGTACACGTCGCGGAAGGCGAGCGCCAGCGTCTCGGCGTTGAGCTGGCCGGACACGGTCAGGGACACCGGCTTGCCGAAGAAGTCCCTGCTGTAATCGACCGAGCCGTCCTCCCTGCGGGGCGGGTTGGAAAGGTCGAGCGTCGTAACCTGGAACATCTCGCCCGCGCCCTCGCAGTCGCTGCCGGTGATCAGCGGGGTGTTGACGTAGACGAAGCCGCGGTCGTGGAAAAAGCGGTGAATGGCCTGAGCCGCCACCGAGCGGATGCGGAAGGCGCACTGGAACAGGTTGGCGCGCGGGCGCAGGTGCGCGATGGTGCGCAGATACTCTGGCGAGTGGCGCTTCTTCTGGAGCGGGTAGTCGACCGGGCTTTCGCCCAGCACGCACAGCGACTCGGCCTTCAGCTCGAACGGCTGAGGCATATCGGGCGTGACAACCAGGCGGCCCTCGGCCTCGATGGAGCAGCCCACGGTGATCTTTTTGGTGATTTCGCGGTAATTATTCAGGCGGGCTTCCTCCACGACGATCTGCAGGTTTCGGAAGCAGGAGCCGTCGTTGAGCTCGATGAAGGCAAAGTTCTTGGATTCGCGCATGGTGCGCACCCAGCCCTGCACGCGAACGCCGGAAACATCCTGCGCCGGTTGGCCGGCAAACAGCTGCCTGACAGTGTAATCAGCCATGGAAAAAAGTCTCCCTTCGATGAATTGAACCTATTATAGCCCTTTTCGCGCGGAAATGGAATGCACTTCCGGTAAAATATCGCCTGAAAACGCGCGTTTTGTCAGTCCTTCGGGATGCAGTCCACCCAGCGCTTCATGTTGCGCTCGAACTTGGCGCGGTAGATCTCGGCGTATTCCTCGGCGGTAATTCCGTAGCACAGGAAGACGTCGTTCAGGTACATCACGATGTCGGCCATTTCCTCGATGAAGTCATGGCGAACCTTCGGGTCGTCCAGGATGGCCTGATCGCCCATCTTCTTGATGATGTCGGCCGCCTCGCCCGCCTCGATAATGCCCCACAGCAGCTGATGCGCGCCCTGCTCGGGCTTCAGCGGCGACCAGATCCTGTGGTACTGCTCCTGAAGCGCCCTCTGCATCTCCAGCTGCTCATCCACGGTCAGTTTTCCGTTGTGCTCCATGGTTATTCTCCTTCATGAAATCGTCATTGCAGTGATTATAGCACAGGTTTCCCCGCTTGGGAAGGGGCAATTTCCCCGCCCGCGCGGCGGAAGCTGCCCGGCGTGCGGCCCAGGAGCGCCGAAAACGCCCGATCCATCTGCCGCGTGCCGCCAAACCCGCTCAGCCGCGCGACCTCCTCCACACTCGCGCCCGTCCCGGTCAGCAGCTCCCGCGCCCGGTCCAGCCGGTACATGGTCAGCAGGCGGCGAAAGTTCATCCCCACGCCCCGGTTTACGCAGCGCGACAGGTATCGCCAGTCATACCCCATTTCGCCCGCCAGCGCGCGCAGCGTGAGCTCCTCCGCATAGCGCGCGTCCACCTCGGAAAGCACGCGTCTGAGCGGCCCCTCCCCCGCGTCCGCCTGCACGAAGCGCACCTGCTCCAGGCAGCAGCCGCACAGGGCGTACAGGCCCGCCTGGCGCGTACAGCGGTTGTTTTCCGGGCGAAGGAAGGCGGCCGCCGCCTCGAAGCGGGCTTTGCCGGGCGAAAACACCGCCTTCTCCCCGGAAAGGCCGCGCACCGCCCGGAAAAAATCCTGGGCGCAGCTTACCGAAAACACCGTGACCGTGATCCGGCTGCCCGCTTCGCCCTCATAGGCATGCGGCCTGGAGGGCAGGATCAGCGCAGCCTGCCCTGCGCGCATCGTCTCCCGCCGGCCGTCGACCTCGAGTACAGTCTGTCCGGAAAAGCACAGCGCCAGCTCGGGGTGCCTGTGCAGGTGCACCGGAAAGCGAAACGCCTCGTATTCCCGATAATCGTAGCGCTCCCGCGCCTCGGAATTCTCCCGCTGATAAAACGCCATGCCCGCCTCCAAAAAAGTTACCTTTTGTCCGGTATTGTACACCTTTCCCCCTTTCCGTTCGCGCCCGGACGTGTTAAAATAGAGGCAGAAAATACTCTCAGGGAGGAACAGATCATGAAGAGCGTTACCGTCTGCCTGAACCGTTCGCGCGGCGTGATCGCGCCCGAAATCTACGGCCACTTTTCCGAGCACCTGGGTGGCGTGTTTTACGACGGGCTGTGGGTCGGCCCGGACAGCCCCATCGAAAACGTCCGCGGCTTCCGCAAGGCGCTGCTGGACAGCTTCCGGAAAATCTGCCCGCCGGTGCTGCGCTGGCCGGGCGGCTGCTTTGCCGAGACCTACGACTGGCGCGACGGCGTCGGCCCGCGCGAAAAGCGGCCGCGCAGGCTCAACTGGTGGTACAACAACGACGGCCGCGTAGAGAGCAATCAGGTGGGCACGCACGAGTTCATCGACCTGTGCCGCCTGGTGGGCGCGCAGCCCTACTTCGCCGCCAACATGACCAGCGTCACCCCGCTGCACATCCGCGACTGGATGGAGTACTGCAACATGCCCGCCCACGAAACCACCCTGGCCGACGAGCGCGCCCAGAACGGCGACGAGCAGCCCTTCGGTATCAGGTACTGGGGCATCGGCAACGAGAACTGGGGCGGCGGCGGCAGCATGACCGCCGAAATGTGCGCGCGGGAATTCATGCGCTACGCGACCGTGTGCCGCAGCGTGCCCGGGGAAAAGGTGCTCGTGGCGTGCGGCGCGAACGGGCACGACGTGGCCTGGACGCGCGAAATGATGCAGACGATGCGCGCAAAGGACTGCCTGCCCGAGGCGCTGAGCGTGCATTACTACTGCGGAACCGCCGGCACGCCGCAGGAGTTCACCGAAAACCAGTGGTACGAGCTCCTGCGCAAGGCCGACTTCATGTGCCGCATCGTCGACGACCACCGCGCCGCCATGGACGAATTCGACCCCGAACGCCGGGTGAGCCTGTTCGTGGACGAGTGGGGCTGCTGGCATCAGGAGGGCACCGGCCCCAGCAAGGGCAAAAACCTCTTCGAGCAGCAGAGCAATCTGCGCGACGCGGTCGTCGCCGCGCTCACGCTCAACCTGTTCAACAACCGCTGCGACGTGGTGGGCATGAGCAACGTGGCGCAGCTGTGCAACAACCTGCACACGCTCTACCTGGCCTCGGGCGAGCATTTCGTCGAGACCCCCACCTACTTCGTCTACGACCTGTTTAAGGCGCATCAGGGCGCGCGCCAGCTCGAAACGCTGGTCGACTGCGGCCTGGCAGGCCCCGACGACGGACAGACGCCGCTTTGCCAGGTCTCCGCCTCCGCCTCGCAGGCGCGGGACGGCTCCGTCACCCTCACCCTCGCCAACCTGTCCGTCACCGATTCCGCCGACCTGCGCGTGGACGCGCTGGGCGGCGCGCTGACCGGCACGGCGGAGATTTCCACTCTCTGCGCCGCCGACCCGCATACCTGCAACACCTTCGAAAACCCGCGCGCCGTGCGCCCGGCTTACGAAAGCCGCCCCTTCGCCCCGGGCGATACCGTCCACCTGCCCGCCGCGTCGGTCGTATCCGTCCGCATCGCGAAGTAAGGGCGCGCTGTTCCTCTGCCCTTTCACCAGCGGCTCCCCCTTTCCGGGGGAGCTTTTTTTATGCTCAGTCCGCAAACCCCGCCCTGCCCACCCGCAGCTCTTGCGGGGCACTCTCCCTGAATTTCCGCAAACGAAGAAATCAGCCGCTCCAATCTATGGCGGCTGATTTCGCGTGCTGTCAGGCGGCAGCAAGTGGCTGTCGGCCCTGCCCACCCGCAGCTCTTGCGGAGCACTCTCCCTGAGTTTCCGCAAACGAAGAAATCAGCCGCTCTAATCTATGGCGGCTGATTTCGCGTGCTGTCCGGCGGCAGCAAGTGGCTGTCGGCACTGCCCACCGCAGCTCTTGCGGGGCACTCTCCCTGAGTTTCCGCAAACGAAGAAATCAGCCGCTCCAATCTATGGCGGCTGATTTCGTGTGCTGTCCGGCGGCAGCAAGTGGCTGTCGGCACTGCCGACCGGCAGCAAGTGGAGCCGGGCACTGCCCGGCAAGGAAGTGACAGGATTGTGCAATAAAATGGCAGAATCAGCGATTGCAGAGCAAGGGAAATGCTGATATAATAGAAGCATGGAAGTTTGTCCACGCTGAAAAGGCGATCAATACCCGAAAGGAGTCTTTCTAAAATGAAGGCAATAGTAAACGGCCGCATCGTGCTGCCCACCCGTACCCTGACCGGCAAGGCACTTCTGTTTGACGACAAGTTCCGCGCCATCGTCTCCCCCGAGGAGATCGGCGACGCGCAGGTGATCGACGCGCAGGGCAAATACGTCGTGCCCGGCCTGATCGACATGCACATCCACGGCTACCTGGGCAACGACTCTTCCGACGGCGAGGTGAGCGAGCTGATCGCCATGGCCGAGGGTCTGGCCAAAATCGGCGTGACCGGCTGGCTGCCCACCACGATGACCATCTCCTATGACGCGCTGCGCAAGGCCTTTTCCGCCGCCCGCGAGGCCATGAAGCCGGGCATGAACCCCAGGGGCGCGACCATCCTGGGCGTAAACTCCGAGGGCCCGTTTATCTGCGTGGCCAAGAAGGGCGCGCAGAACGAGGCCTATGTCAAGCCCCTCGACGTGGAATTCCTGAAGGAGTACGCCGACGTCGTGCGCGCGTTCACCGTCGCGCCCGAGGAAAAGGGCAACATGGAGGCTATCCGCCGCATCGCCAGCGAGACGAACATGCTGATCTCCATTGGCCACAGCAACGCGACCTATGAACAGGCCATGGACAGCATCGAGGCCGGCGTGCGCCACGCCACCCACCTGTTCAACGCCATGAGCGCGCTCACTCACAGAAAGCCCGGCGTGGTCGGCGCGGCCCTCTGCGACGCGCGCGTCTCCACCGAGCTGATCTGCGATACCTACCACATCAACCCCGCGCTCTATGAGATGGTGCACGCGCTCAAGGGCGACAAGCTGGTCATGATCACCGACTGCCTGCGCGCGGGCGGCCTGGAGGACGGCGAATACGACCTGGGCGGCCAGACCGCCGTGCTCAAGGACAACCTCTGCCGCCTGCTGGACGGCACCATCGCCGGCTCCGTGCTCACCCTCAACAAGGGCGTGTACAACATGCTCAGGAACACCACCCTGCCCGTACACGAGTGCGTGAAGATGGCCTCCCTCAACCCCGCCAGCGCCCTGGGCTTCGACAAGACCAAGGGCTCCATCGAGGTGGGCAAGGACGCCGACTTCTTCCTGGCCGACGAAGCCTTCGACGTCTTCGGCACCTTCATCGGCGGCAAGCAGGTGTGCTAACCGGGCAGTGCCCGGACCCACTTGCTACCGCCGATTCTGGCGACGACCATTGGCCGCCATAAATTAAAGCGTCCAAGGTCTTCGAATCCGCAGGAATTCCTGCAGATTGATGGTCGGCATTGCCGACTCAGGGAGTTTGAACCCGGAGGCGGTGCTGGCACCGACCACACGACCGGGCAGTGCCCGGACCCACCTGCTACCGCCTCTCCTGTCGATGCCTGAGCGATAACCCGCATTTTCCAAGCATCGAAACCTGAAGCATAGCTTTCCATTAAAAGACTGCGGCAGGATCAGTGAAAACGTGTGCGACTCATTATTCACCCTGCCGCCATTCAGACAGAAACTAAAAACAGCAAAGGAGCATATCGACATGAACCTGAAAGTAAAAGCGGTTTTGGATCCGGCGTTTCAGCCCATGTCCGTGCTGCTGCGCGACTACAGCGCGGCCGTTCGGGCGGCGAAGAGCCAGAAGCTGGTCGTGAGCATCGTGCGCAACCAGGGCTACACCTCCTCCTACGCGCTGGACGTGTTCGCCGACGGCACCGGCCACGACGAGGAGAACATCCGCGTGATCGAGCGCGTGGTGAAGACCCTTCTGTGGATCAAGGGCGGCTACAAGATCGTCATCTCCGGCAGCAGGGTGATCTACGACGCGATCGCCGAGGCTTACAAGGTAGGCGGCGCGCGCGACTTCGACAACGACTTCATGAGCGGCGTGTACGAGCGCCCGTTCGAGACCGAGTACATCGAAAAGGCCGAGGACGCGCCCGCGACGCACGAGGCATCCGCCTCGGTCGGCCGCCACCTGGACGGCTGCCGCATCGGCTTCGACGCGGGCGGCTCTGACCGCAAGGTCTCCGCGGTGGTGGACGGCGAAACCGTCTACTCTGAGGAGGTCATCTGGCACCCCAAGAAGAACAGCGACCCGCACTACCACTTCGACGGCATACTGGACGCCTTCAAGACCGCCGCGTCCAAGATGCCCCGCGTGGACGCGATCGGCGTGAGCTCCGCGGGCGTGTACATCGACAACAAGGCCATGGTCGCCTCCCTGTTCATCGAGGTGCCCAAGACCCCCGAAAACTTCGAGTTCACCAAGAACATTTACCTCAACGCCGCCAAGGCGCTCGATCCCAACGTGCCCATTGAGGTGGCCAACGACGGCGACGTGACCGCCCTGGCCGGCGCGATGGATCTGAACGACGACTCCGTGCTGGGCATCGCCATGGGCACCAGCGAGGCGGGCGGCTACGTGGACGCGTCCGGCAACATCACCGGCTGGCTCAACGAGCTGGCGTTCGTCCCGGTGGACGCGAATCCCGACGCGATGCGCGACGAGTGGAGCGGCGACGTGGGCTGCGGCGTGAAGTACTTCTCTCAGGACGCGGTCATCAAGCTGTGTCCCGCGGCCGGCATTGACCTGCCCGAGGAGCTGACCCTGGCCGAGAAGCTCAAGTTCGTCCAGAACCTGCAGGCGCAGGGCGACCCCCGCACCCGCGGCATCTACGAGACCATCGGCGTGTATTTCGGCTACGAAATCGCCTACTACGCCATGTTCTACGACATCAAGCACGTGCTCATCATGGGCCGCGTGACCTCCGGCACCGGCGGCGTGCTGCTGCTGGACAAGGCGAAGGAGGTGCTCGAGACCGAGTTCCCCGAGCTGGCCAAAAAGATCGCTCTCAACATCCCGGACGAGAACAGCCGCCGCGTGGGTCAGTCCGTCGCCGCGGCCAGTCTGCCCGCGATCAATAAGTAACGTCAGGGAACGTTCGAGAGGCCGCCTTTTTGAAAAAGGCGCCTCTCGAGCTCTCCCGGAAAACACCTGCTGCCGGTCGGCAGGGCCGACTGCCACCTGCTGCCGGCAGGCTGAGCCTGCACGCACCTGCTGCCGCCGGTTCTGACGACGACCTCAGGGGCCATAAATTGAAGCCCCTGAGGTCTGCGAATCCGCCGGGCAGTGCCCGGCTCCACTTGCTGCCGGCAGGCTGAGCCTGCACGCATCTGCTGCCGCGCATCCTAGCGACGACCATTGGCCGCCATACATTAGAGCGGCCAAGGTCTTCCCCTGCCAGCACGCTTTGCGTCTGTCAGGTCTGGTCGGCGCTGCCGGTCGGCAGGGCCGACTGCCACTTGCTGCCGCCGGTTCTGACGACGACCTCAGGGGCCATAAATTGAAGCCCCTGAGGTCTGCGAATCCGCAGGGATTTCCTGCGGATTGAAGATCGGCACTGCCGACACGAGTTGTTCGGGCGGCAGGATTCACCCCATACAGACAGTCCCCCGGTTCGCTGGTTTTTCCAGCTTCATTCATCAACAGACAGAGGAGGAACCTTCCTATGAACAAGAAAGTACACATCGGTATCATCGGCTGCGGCGGCATCGCCAACGGCAAGCACATGCCTGCCCTGAAGAAGCTGCCCAACGTCGAGATGGTCGCCTTCTGCGACATCATCGAGGAAAAGGCCGTCAAGGCCGCCAGGGAATTCGGCGTGCCCGGCGCGAAGGTCTTCACCGACTACAAGGAGCTGCTCAAGGAGCAGGACATCGACGTGGTGCACGTGCTGACCCCCAACAAGCAGCATTCCTTCATCACCGTGGACGCGCTCGAGGCCGGCAAGCACGTCATGTGCGAGAAGCCCATGGCCATCAACTCTGCCGAGGCCAAAAAGATGATCGACGCGGCCAGGCGCACCGGCAAGAAGCTGACCATCGGCTATCAGAACCGCTTCCGTCCCGAGTGCCTGTACCTGAAGAAGGTCTGCGAGAACGGCGAGCTGGGCGACATCTACTATGCCCGCGCGCAGGCCGTCCGCCGCCGCGCCGTGCCCACCTGGGGCGTGTTCCTGGATGAGGAAAACCAGGGCGGCGGTCCGCTGATCGACATCGGCACCCACGCGCTCGACCTGACCCTGTGGGAGATGAACAACTACGAGCCGGCAATGGTCGTGGGCACCAAGTACCGCGAGCTGGCCGACACCGAAAACGCCGCCAACGCCTGGGGCAGCTGGGATCCCAAGAAGTTCACCGTCGAGGATTCCGCGTTCGGCTTCATCCGCATGAAGAACGGCGCGACCATCTACCTCGAGGCCAGCTGGGCGCTCAACACCCTGGACGTGCACGAGGCCAAGACCATCCTGTGCGGCGACAAGGGCGGCGCGGACATGATGGGCGAGGACGGCGGCCTGCGCATCAACGGCGAAAAGTACTCCAAAACCTTCGTCACCGAGCCCGACCTCAAGATGGGCGGCGCGGCCTTCTTTGACGGCGTGACCGGCGGCTCCCCCGCTGAGATTGAGGCCGCCATGTGGATCGACCACGTGCTCGACGACTCCAAGCCGCTGGTCACCAAGCCCGAGCAAGCCTTCGTCGTCACCCAGATCCTCGAGGCCATCTACACCTCCGCGCAGACCGGCAAGCCCGTCTATTTTGATTAGGATTACGCTGGGGAGGCCGGCAGGCTGAGCCTGCACGCACTTGCTGCCGCGCAGGCCACACGAATCCGTCGACCATAGATTAGAGCCTCCGGATTCTTCGCTGGTCAAGGACTTGATGTAGTGCCCCACAAGGGTTACGGGGACTGAACCCAGGTAAACGAAACCCGACCGCATGACTTCTCATGCGGCCGGGTTCTTTGTTTTGGCGTGCCTGCATTTCGCAATGCAGAGCGGAGGCAGCGCCGACCCATAATCCACGGAGACTTCCGGGGATTCGAAGACTTCGAGGCCTCTAATCTATGGGCCTCGACAGTCGTCGCCTGAACCGGCGGCAGCAGGTGGCTCCGGGCACTGCCCGGGGAGGCAATGCCGACAGAAAATTCGCAGGGAAGCCTGCGGATTCGAAGAAATCGGGAACTTCAATCTATGGTTCCCGATTTCGTGTGCTGTCCGGCGGCAGCAAGTGGCACCGGGCACTGCCCGGCCGGCGGCAGCACGTGGCACCGGGCACTGCCCGGCGGCGGCAGCAGGTGGCACCGGGCACTGCCCGCATTCGGGGAGCCGCACTCCTGCATGGCGATTCGTCACGCGGATCAATGTGTTTTCCGGGAGAGGTCTGGGGAGGCGCCTTTTTCAAAAAGGCGGCCTCCCCAGCGTTCCCAGCGTTCCCTCAAGACTTCACGCTGCCCGCCAGCAGGCCGGAGACGAACGCGTCCTGGGCGAAGAAGAAGAGCAGGTAGATGGGCAGGGAGCTGATCAGCGTGGCGGCCATGAGCTGGTTCCAGAAGATCTGCGCCTCGTCGCGGAAGCCGGTCAGGGCGAGCTGCACGGTCTTCATGCGGTCGCCGCTGGTCATGACGAGCGGCCAGGTGTACTCGTTCCAGGTGCCGGTAAACTTGAGCATGCCCAGCGAGGCCAGCAGCGGCCCGCTCAGCGGCAGGTAGATGCTGACAAACTGCCTGAGCCGCCCGCAGCCGTCGATCTGCGCCGCGTCGTCCAGCTCGGCGGGGAAGGACACGTAGAACTGCCTGCACAGAAACACGCCGAACGAGCCCGCGACATAGGGCAGTATCAGCCCGGCATAGGTGTTCATCAGGCCCTTGCCGCCCCGCCCCAGCCAGTCGTTTCCGCCCGCGAGGGGCACGCTGCGCACCAGGTTGAACACCGGCACCAGCGTCACCTGCGCCGGAATCATCATGCCCAGCAGAATCAGCAGGAACAGGAGATTCCTGCCTTTAAACGGGATGCGCGCGAACACGAACCCGCTCATGGAGTTGATGACCAGGCTGACGACCACCGTCACGACCGTCACGATCAGGCTGTTGAGAAAGTACCTGGGCCAGTTGCCGGTCTGCATGGCGGCGACATAGTTTGAAAACTGCGGCGGCCTGGGCAGAATCACCGGCTGGGCGGAGTAGATTTCGCTCATCGTCTGCAGCGAAACCGACAGGCTCATCAGGAACGGAAAGCCCATCATTGCCATCAGCACGGCCACGAACGCGCCCCTCGCCACGCGGAAGGCGCGGTTGTCGTTGCTCTTTCTCATCCGCGCTCCCCTCCCCTGTTCAGGCCCCAGGACAGCGCCGTCACCAGCGAGATAATCGCCAGCAGCACCACCGCCATCGCCGAGGCATAGCCCATCTTGAACTCGGTAAACCCGCGCAGGTAGATCTGGTGTACCAGGGTGGTGGTGGCGTAGAGCGGGTCGCCGCGGGTCATGATCTGTACCTGCTCGAAGGTCTTGAACGCGTCCACCGTGGTGGTAATGAGCACGAAGAACACCACCGGCCGCACCATGGGCAGCGTGATGCGCCACAGCTGCGTCCAGCCCGACGCGCCGTCCACCGTGGCCGCCTCATAGAGCGAGTCGTCGATCGACTGCATGCCCGACAGGTAAATCAGCATGCAGTAGCCGATGTTCTTCCAGATGTTCACGAAGATCAGGCAATAGAGCGCCGTGCCCCTGTTGAACAGCCACTCCACCCCCGACGCGCCCAGCAGCCGCAGGAGCTTGTTCAGAAAGCCGCTCTGCGCGTCGAACATCATCAGCCAGATCATCGAGATGGCGGTCATCGAGGTGGCGTAGGGAAAGATCATCAGCATGCGCATCCACTTGACGCCCTTCATCGCGCGGTTCATCGCCGCCGCGGCCAGAAAGCCCAGCGTGGTCAGCGACACGATGCTGCAGGCCGCAAAGACCGCCGTGTTGCGCAGCGCCGCCAGAAACGCCTCGTCCCGAAGCAGCCTGCGGTAGTTTTTCAGGCCGACCCACGCGGCCTCCTTCAGGTTGAACGAGGTGAAGCTGTAGTAGATCGTCATCGCCGCCGGGTACAGCACGAACAGCGCGAAAAACAGCAGAAACGGCGCCAGCATCAGGTAGGCCGTGCGCGTATCGCGGTGATTGGTTCGATTCATACAAGCTGCGGGAAGGCTTTCCCTGCCCCCTTTCCGTGGGATGTGTTCGAGCGGCGGCACTGCGCGGCGCCTGCTCCGGCCCATCCCTTCTGCGCGAAGAATCCGAAAACCGGTCGCCCGGTCTTCGGATTCACGTTTTTGCGATACCTGTGCTTCTCGGGTGCGGCCGATCAGCCCTCGATCTCGAAGAGCAGGTCTTCCTGCGCCTTGGCCAGCGCGGCCTCGGGGTCGTCCTCGCCGAAGAGCACGGACTGCACAAGGTTGTTGCGGATGGTCTGGAACTGGGTGGCCCAGGTGGCGCGGGGCATGCCGGTGCCGTGGGCGACGCAGTCCAGGCGCGCCTGATTCCAGGGATCCATCTGGGCGTACTGCTCGCTCAGGGAGCCGAGCGTCACCGGAATGGAGGTCATTTCGGCGCGCTTCAGGGTGCTCTCCTGGGACAGCGCGCAGCTGATGAAGGAGAACGCCTCGTCCTGATGGGTGCTGTCGCCGCCGATAAAGAGCATGTTGCAGCCGGAGAAGGTGGCCTGCTCGTGGCCGTCGTTGGCCGGGGGCAGCGCGATGCCGACCTTGCCCTCATACTCGGGGTCGCTCATCATGGTGGTCAGGCCGACGTTGTTGATCAGGGTCATCGCGGCCATGCCCTTGACGAAGGGGTTGGTCTCACTGTTGGAGTAGGTCATGTTCACGTCGGGCAGCAGACCCTTGAGGAAGGTGAGCGCCTCGACCTTCTCCTCGCCGGTCATGGTGGGGTTGGACGCGTCGTCCATCCACCTGCCGCCGTTGCCGAACACGAACACGTCCAGCTCGACCAGGTTGCCACCGGTGGTCGGGAAGCAGAAGCCGGAGAAGGTCACGCTGCCGTTCTCGTCCTTCTTGGTCAGGGCGCGGGCGGTCTCGGCCAGCTCGCTCCAGGTGGTGGGCACCTTGAGGCCAGCCTCATCCAGCAGATCCTTGCGGTAGGCGAAGACGTAGGGGGTCACGGAATAGCCCAAGCCGTACACATGATCCTTGTAGGTGCCGTTGGCCAGCACGCTGGGCAGCAGGTCGTCCTTGCCCTCCCATGCGTCAAAGTAGCTGTCAATGGCCTGATACTGGCCCATTTCGACGCGCTGCGCGACCGACAGAATGCCGTGGCCGATCACGTCCGGGCCACAGCCGGCGGCAAAGAGCGTGTTGAGCTTGGTGTCCATGTCCGCGCCGATGGCCGCCTCGTCATAGGCGACGGTCACGCCGGGGTTGGCAGCCTCAAACTGCTCGATCACCCAGGTCCAGTAGTCGCGCTCCGCCGCGTCGGTGCCGATGCGCAGGAAGCTCAGCTCGGCGCCGGCCAGCGCGCTCGTCGCGCTGAGCAGAAGCGCCAGGGTCAGTACGGTAGCAATCAGTTTCTTCATTTCAGGTTTCCTCCTGTCTGTGTTGTGTGGGTCGGCTCGCGCCGGGCAGTCAAACGTCGGTGGGGGCCCGGGGGAGGGCGAAGCGAACGCGGAGCATCCCCCGGCCGGGGGCAAGGCGCTTCTACCCTATCCCGCCTTTCGATCGGGCGGGCGGTCAAACGTCGGTGGGGGCCCGGGGGAGGGCGAAGCGAACGCGGAGCATCCCCCGGCCGGGGGGCAAGGCGCTTCTACCCTATCCCGCCTTTCGGTCGGTCGGGCGGGCAAACGTCGGTGGGGGCCCGGGGGAGGGCGAAGCGAACGCGGAGCATCCCCCGGCCTGCCCGAGTCGGCAATGCCGACTCATAATCCGCAGAGAATTCTGCGGATTCGAAGACCTTGGCCGCTTCAGCCTATGGCGGCCAACGGTCCTCGCCAGAACCCGCGGCAGCAACCGGGTGCAGGCTCAGCCTGCCGGCAGCAAGTGGGTGCAGGCTCAGCCTGCTAGGCGAAGGGGCAGTACTTTTGGCCGTCCAGCAGCTGCCTGCGAATCCAGTCGCTGCCGACGAACGGGTCGCCGTGACTGCGCAGCTCCTCGTAGAGCAGGCGGCGCATGCTCGCCACGCGCTGCGCCTGATCACGCCTTCCGATCAGGTTGACCTTTTCGCCCGGATCGTCCGTCAGGCAGTACAGCTCGTCCACATCGGTCAGGTTCCAGACGTACTTGTACTCGTCGTCGCGAATCATGCGGGTGGAGTACAGGCCGAACTGCTGGCCGTTGCCGGTACTGGTGATCGTCTCGCGGGCGGACGCGTCGTCTTCCTCGGTCAGGGGCAGCATGCGTCCGTGCTCGACCTCGGGCGCGGGCAGATTCAGCCAGCGGACGATCGAGTAAGGCAGGTCGAGCGCGTTGCTCACGAACCGGTCGCATACCCTGGCCGAAACGCCGGGCGCGCGCACGATCAGCGGCACGCGGCAGACGTCGTCGTAGAGCACATAGTGCTTGTCAAGCATCTGGTGACTGCCGCACAAATCGCCGTGGTCAGAGGTAAAGACGATGATCGTGTCGTCCCATGCTCCACACTCGCGCACGGTATCGAGGATGCGGCCGATCGCGTCGTCCAGCTGGGAAATCAGCCCGTAGTACCGCGCGGCCATGGGCGCGAAATCGTCCCAGGTCATGTCCTGCGTGCCCCAGGAGAGCGTCTGCTGGCGGTGACAGTAGGGCTTGTTCACGAAGGGATCGCCAAAGCCGTCCCAGGGCGGAATCTCCTTCGGGTCGTACATCGAGGCGAAGGGCTCCGAGGGCCGGCAGGGCAGATGCGGGTCTTCGTTGTCCACCCAGACGTGCCAGGGCCTGCCGGTCGCCGCGAACCGGCGGATCATCTCGCAGGCGCGGTCGGCCAGCCAGTGCGGCCGGGCGTCGGCATAGTCAACCGGGCTCGCGCAGCCCAGCCAGCCGCCGGTGTACTTCGCGTCCGGATACTTCTGCGCGACCAGCCGCTTCTGCCCCTCCCAGGAGACGTACTCGTCGTAGCCGAAGTCGGCGGGCTTCAGGGTGGGCGAGACGTGGAACCGGCCCAGATAGCCGGTCAGGTATCCCCTGTCCTTCAGCTTCCGCGGCCAGCACCAGGCCGGCTGCACGGTGGGCGTGGGCATGAAGTCATAGTTCCACTGCGCGCCGAAGGAGTCCGGATGCCGTCCGCACAGGATGGCCTGGCGGGCGGGCGCGCACACCGGCAGGGGCGCGAAGGCGCGGCGGTATGCCACGCCCTCGCGAGCCAGCGCGTCGAGATGCGGGGTGCGAACCGGGCGGATGCCGGCGTAGCCCACGCAGTCGTGCCGGAGCTGATCGGCGTTGATCAGAAGCAGGTTCATTACTTGTCCCAGGGCGTCTTGATGCGGGAGATGTCGCCGTGCATCGGGGGCAGCATCTCGGGCACGACCAGCGCGCCGCCGTTTTCATAGGACTTGATCGCGGCGAAGGTATACTCCAGCGTGGCCAGCGCGTCGCGGCCGGAGGCGCGCAGGTACTCGTAGGGCACCTTATTGGTCACGTCCTCGAGGAAGGCGTTGATGCGGCGGGGGAAGGTCGCGCCGAAGGAGGACACGCCGTAGTCGGTGGTGACCGGCTCGGGAGTGGCCTGGTTCATCGTGCCGCGGCTGGTATCGAATTCCTTGGGATCCCAGACATGCAGCTTCTCGACGCAGTTCTCGATGGCGAAGGTGCTCTTGGAGCCGCAGTGCTCATAGCTCCACCAGCCGCCGTAGCCGAACATCGCGTCGCCGCGCTGCGTGATCAGGTAGCCCACGCCGCCGTTGGCGAACTTGACGTGGATGGAGTTGACGGACAGCATCGCGTCCTCGGCGGTGCGGCGCACGCCCGGCTTGTCCAGGAAGGCCTGCACGGCGATGATGTCGCCGCAGAAGTAGCGCATGACCGAGAAGGGATGCGCACAGAAGGCCTTCAGGTGCGAATAGGGCATCTGCCACTGCTGGGCCATCATCTTGTTGTAGCCGGCCTCGGTGCCGTTGAAGCCCACCTTGTGGATGCAGTAGATCAGCTCGCCCACCTTGCCGTCCAGCTGGCGCTTCTTCGCGTCCTCGGCGGGCTGGGTGAAGTAGTGGTTCAGGTCGCAGCCCAGGTACAGCTTGTTCTTCGCGGCGTAGGCCACCAGCTCGCGGGCCTCGCGCACATCGGCGCAGATGGGCTTCTCGCACAGCACGGCCTTCTTGTAGTCCAGCGCGATCATGGCCGGCTCAAAGTGCATGGAGCCGTTCTCATAGCCGGAGGTGGTGACCGAAACCACGTCGATTTCGGGCATGGCCTTCAGCATTTCCTCCTCGCTGTAGAAGGCGCGGCAGTGGAATTTCTCGGCGGCCTCGTCGGCCTTTTCCTTGACCAGGTCGCACACGGCCACCAGGTTGGACAGGGGGTTGTCGAAGTAGCACTGGGCGTGGGTATTGCCGATGCCGCCCATACCGACGACTGCAACATTCAATGCCATGGTGAGTGTCCTCCTTATGTTTTGATCCTCATTGTGTCAGCGCAAAGGTGTTTTCCCGCCCGCTCCTGTTCAGCTCTGCGCATCGTCCCTGCCGGCCTGCAGGCGGTACTGCGTGGGCGTGATGCCCAGCTCCTTCCTGAACTCGCGGGAAAAGTGGCACAGCGAGCCGAAGCCGACCGCCTGAGCCACCTCGCCCACCGGCCGCTCGCCCTGCAGCAGCTCCATGGCCCGGGCGAAGCGATAGCGCCTCAGGTATTCCTGCACCGCGATGCCCGTGACCTGCCTGAACTGCCGGGATAGGTAGTCGCCGGTCACGCCCACCTGAGAGGCGATGGTCTGCACGGTCAGGTCGCTTCGGGTGTAGTTCGAGTCAATGTAGCTCAGCGCCTGGGGCACGTAGGTCGAGTACAGTCCGCTCTCCTCCGCCGCGCCCACGTGCGCCTGATACGCCCGGGCATACTCCACCAGCAATCCGGAGAGCTGCCCTGCCAGCCGCACGCGCCAGCCCATCGGCTGATTCGTGCATTCCTCGCACATGTTCGCGAGCATCCTGCGCACCGTCTTTCGCTCGACCAGCGACAGGTGCAGCCGGGGCGGGTTGAGCGAGAGGTCGCCGCTGAACAGCCTGTCCAGTCCGGGCAGCGCGCGCAGCTCGGAAAGGCTCTCGCCCAGCGCGTCCAGCTGAAAGACGCAGTTGTAGATGTGCGTGACCCGGTTGCCCATGTACTTGTGGCTCACGCCCGGCTTCAGGATGAACAGGTCGCCCTCCATCAGCAGGGAAACCGAGCCGGCCGCGTCCTGCAGGCAGAAGCCGTCGGTCACATACACCATCTCGAAAAAGTCGTGATCGTGCCGGTTGGCGCTGGTGTGATAGGCCGCCATGACCCGAACCGGCGGGGCATCCGGCGCAATCAGGTCGCGCAGATGAAGCGTGTGCATCGCGTGCTCCTTACAGCTCCTTCGCCCAGGGGTATTTCTCGTCCAGATAGACCACCCTGCCGGTGTCCAGCGACTCGATGGCCGCGTGGATGATCATCTGCGCCTTCAGGCCCTGCACGCCGCTGCCGTCGATCTGGTCGGGACGGTCGCCGCGCTCCACCTGCCTGACAAAGCTGCGGATGCGGTCGCGGAAGGTGTCGTCGAAATTCGAGAAGCCGCCGAACACCGGGTTGGTGTACACGCGCTTCTCCGGGTTGCCCGCCGGGTAGAGCGTGGCCTCGCGCCACATGTCCTCGAACACCAGCCTGCCCTTCAGGCCCGCCACCTCGCACCGCTCCATCGGATGGCCGCGCGCGATGTCATAGCTGGAGGTCAGGTGACCCACCGCGCCGCACTTGAACTTCATGTTGATGCTGGCGGTCGACCAGATGTTGCGGCCGGGCGCCTTCATCGCGAAGCACTGTACCGCGTCCACGTCGCCCATGAAGTAGCGAATGATCTCGCAGGAGTGCGGGTTGAGCGCCTTGAGGTGATAATACGGGGACTCCAGCGGCTGCGGCTTGCCGATCCACAGCGCCATGTTGCAGAACAGCAAATCGCCGATCAGGCCCTCGTCCTGCCATTTCTTCGCCGCCCGCGCGGCCGGAGTGAAGCGGTGGTTGAAGTCGATCGCAAAGCAGCGGTTCAGCCGCTTCGCCGTCTCCACCATGTCGCGCCCGTTCTCGATCAGGTTGCTGATCGGCTTCTCACACAGCACGTGACAGCCGGCCTCCAGCGCCTGAATCGTGGGCAGATAATGGTCGGACGAGTACTCGTAGCCGCCCGTCGCGACCGATACCAGGTCGGGCTTGAGCTCCCGAAGCATGGTGGGCGCGTCCAGATAGTACGGAACGCCCAGCCGCTTCGACGCGGCCTGCGCGCGCTCCTCAATCAGGTCGCACACGCCCACCAGCTCCACCAGCTCGTCCTCCGCGTAAATCGTCGCGTGCAGATTGCCGATATGACCCAGTCCAATGACGCATACTCTGAGCATTTTTCTTTCCTCCAATTAGGATCGGCCGGGCCGACCCATCAATCCGCAGGAGCCCTGCGGATTCGAAGACCTCGGCCGCTTCAATCTATGGCGGCCGATGGTCGTGTGCTGTCCGGCGGCAGCAAGTGCGTGCAGGCTCAGCCTGCCGGCGCTGCCCGCATCGGGCTAACTGGGGGCGGCTCCGCTTCGCTTCGCGCTCCCCCAGACCCCCTCCGAAGTTTGTCTGCTCGACACTGTCACCTGCAGGCATTCTCCGCGTCGGCAGCGCCGACCTGTGATTTCCAGAAGATTTCTGGAAATCCGCAGAATTCGGAAACTTGAATCTATGGTTTCCGAATTCGTCGCTCGACCCGGCGGCAGCAAGTGGCCGTCGGCACTGCCGACCTGCCTGCCCGTAGCCCTTGTGGGGCACTATCCCCGAGTTTTCTGACCGCGAAGAATCCTGAGGCTTTAATCTATGGCCGAAGGATTCGCGTGGCCTCCGCGGCAGCAAGTGGCCGTCGGCACTGCCGACCTGCCTATTTCTTCTGCAGCTTGACCGCGTCGGCGATGCCGCCGATGTACTTGCCCATGTAGGCCTCCTCGCTGGTCTTGAAGGGGCCCTCGGGGCGCAGGAAGTTGACGTAGATGGGCGCGGGGCGGCCGGTTTCCCTTTCGCGCTTCGCGATGAAGGCGTACATGCGCTTCTTGAGCGCCTCGACCACCTCGGGCTCTTCCTCGGCCACGTTGTGGTTTTCCTCGGGATCCTTGATCAGGTTGTACAGCTCGACCTCGGGCTTGAAGTGGAAGTCGGGCTCCAGCGCGACCATGAGCTTCCACTCGGGGGTGCGCCAGCCGTGCTTGCGCATCCAGGTGCACTCGGTGATGTAGAACTCGGGCTCCTTCTCGCGCTTCTCGCCGCGCACCAGGGGCAGCAGGCTGCGGCCCTCCATGGGCAGGTTGTTCTCGATGCCCATCAGCTCGAGCAGGGTGGGGGTCACGTCCTTGAGCTGGCAGTAGTCGTCGTAGCGCCTGCCCTCGGGCAGATGGCCCTTCCAGCGCAGGATCAGCGGCACGACCAGCGTGCAGTCGTACATGCCGTGATGGTCGAAGTAGCAGTCGTGGTCGTACAGCGTCTCGCCGTGGTCGGAGACGAAGATCACGATCGTGTCCTCCTCCAGACCCAGGTCGTGCAGCTTGGTCAGGATCTGCTGGATGCAGGTGTCCATGTAGGTCACAGCCGCGTCATACTGGGCGATCACGTAGTCGGGATTGGTGCAGCCCTCGGGCACCCAGCTCTTGATGTAGTCGCCGAAGGGGCGGAAATCGTACACCTTCTGCATGCGCTTGTCGGCCGGGTCGCACGCGTCGCCCTGGAAGTACATGTCCTTGAAGGGCGCGGGCGCCAGGTAGGGGGAGTGGGGATCCATGTGGCGCAGGAACAGCATGAAGGGCTTGTCCTCCTTCGCCAGGCGCTCCAGCTCGGGAATGGCCACGTCGTTCAGGTTCTCGGCCTTGTGGGCGCGTCCGTCGTCGTGATCGGGGCCCCAGCCGGAGAAGCCGATGTACTTGTCGTAGCCGCGGCCAGCCGCGTTGCCCTCGAAGCCCACGCAGGTGGTGTTGTAGCCGTTGTCGCGCAGGATCTCGGCCAGCACCGGCACGCCCTCGACGATCGCCGGCTGGGACAGGCCCACCACGCCGGTGCCGAAGCAGTCGCGGCCGGTCATCATGTTGGAGTAGCCGGGGGTGGTCGGGATGTGCGCGCTGAAGCAGTGGTTGAAGGTCACGCCGCCCTCGGCATACCTGCTGATGTGGGGGGTGGTCAGGCGGGAATAGCCGTAGTGGCTCATATGGTCGCGGCGCAGGCTGTCAATGCCGAAAAACAGCAGGTTCGGTTTTTTGCTCATATCGATTTCCTCCTGTGTAGGTCGTTTATTCAGATTCCCTGGACGCGCGGGTCGTACACGGAGACGCGCTTTCCTTCGCGGGCGGACAGGTAGCAGGCGAGCACCAGGCGCAGCGTGTCGCGGCCCTCCTCGGCGGTGCAGATCGGCGCGCCGCCCTTCAGGAACTCGGCCATCGGCTCGGCCTGCCAGCCCAGCCGCGCGCCGTGCGCCTTCGGGCTTTCCAGGCCGCTGTCCGTCCAGTCCGCGTCGCCCTCCTTATACCACTTGAGGCCGGGCATGCTCGGCCGGGGCAGGCGGGTGGACGGGTTGTCGCCAAAGTACTGCTGGATCGAGCCCTTTTCGCAGTAGACCTCGGTGGTGATCTCGGCCGCGTCGCAGGTGAACGAGCAGCTGATCTCGCAGATCAGGCCGTTTTTGTACTTGAACAGCGCCACCGCGTTGTCGTTGACGATCCTCGGGTTGAGCATGGTGCTCATCTCGCAGGAGACGGTTTCAGGCATGCCGAACATCCACAGCATCAGGTTGATCGGGTGCGCCGAATCGTCGGCAAAGATGTCCCGGTTGCGCTTCGGGTCGACGTGCCAGGTGTTTTCGAAGTGATTCCAGACCTGAGTGGGCAGCGCATGGCGGCGGCGGAACAGGCAGGTCTTGCCCAGCGCCTCGCTCCGCACCAGCTCGCGGATTTTCTGGTTCTGCGGGTCGGTGCGCATCTGCCAGCCCATGGTGAAGCGCACGCCGTGATCGCGGACGGCCTTGACGATGCGGTCGGCCTCGTCCATGGTCAGCGCCATGGGCTTGTAGAGGATGACGTCCTTGTGCGCGGCGGCCGCGGCCTCGACCAGCGGGGCGTGCAGGTCGGTCTCCGAGGTGATGATCACGGCGGAGACCTCCCTTGAAAGAATGTCGTTCAGCCCGGGCACGAACTCGATCCCGAAGTCCGCGCAGCTCTTCTGGCCGCGCTCCTCGTCGTGATCCCAGCCGCACACGGGCGCGACGCCCATCGCGGGGTGATCGAGCCACTGCCGGGCAATCGCGCCGATGTGGCCGTGGGCAAAGCCCAGTATCGCAATCTTGATCATCTCAGGCTCCTCAGCGGGCGTTCATGCCCTTCAAAATGGCGTTCATGTAGCCGTAGCTCTCGCTGGCGATTGCCTGCGCCTGCTGCACGGTCAGCTCGGGGCCGATGACCTCCAGGCAGACCGGGCCCTGATAGTCCGCGTCCACCAGCACCTTGAAATAGGCCGCCAGGTCGATGTCGCCGCGCCCGCAGGCCTGCAGCGCCGGTGCGCCCGGGGCCGGGCCCTCGCCCTTGCAGTCGCGGATGTGGATATGCCTGACGCGGGAAATGACCTGCGGCAGCGCCTCTTCAGGCTTCTCGCCCGCACGCCAGATGTGGCTGGGATCCATGTCCACGCCGAAGGAGTCCAGCTCAATCTCGTTCATCGCGCGCAGGGTGGTGGGGGTGTCGTGGATGGCGTTGCCCACATGCGCCTTGGTGCACAGGGTCACGCCGTACTGCGCGGCCAGCTCGGCGCGCGCGCGCAGGGTGGCAATCGAGTTCACCACGTCCTCCTCCACGTCCATCTTGCCGCCCGGGCCCACGTTGACCACCGGAATGCCCAGGTACTGCGCCGCCTTGAAGGCCTTTGTCAGGCGCTCCTCGTCCAGGGAGGCCACCTCCATCGACAGAAGCTCCACGCCCGCTTCCTTCGCCCAGGCCTTGATCAGCGGAGCCTGCATCTCCCAGGCGTCCAGCACCAGGTGCTCGCACATGCCCGCAATCGCCGACAGCTCCACGCCGTCGTAGCCCGCCAGCTTGACCGCCTTCATCGCGTCGCGCGCATTCAGCATTTTGAAAAGTACCGTATTGACTCCCAGTTTCATGAGAACCCTCCTTGCGTGTTTTTCTCGGTAAGCTCATTATACACTCGACCTTTTTCGCGCGCAACCGGAAACTGTCCCCACCCTTCACTTGAGAGCGGATTTTGCATAATCGCTCCCCGCTGCGCACAACCGGTCGGCAGGCCGGCCGGGCAGTGCCCGGAGCCACTTGCTACCGCCGATTCTATCGACGACCGTTGGCCGCCATAGATTGAAGCGGCCAAGGTCTGAGAATCCGCAGAATTCTCTGCGGATTGTTGGGGCGGACGCTGTCCGCCGCGGGCTGGGGGAGGCTCCGCATTCGCTTCGCGCTCCCCCAGACCCCCACCGAAGTTT
>CAKUFB010000009.1 GCA_934647145.1 uncultured Clostridia bacterium | reverse complement strand
TCTACGATTTGAGCCGTTGGCAGTTTCGCCAAAGGCGAAACCTGAAAACCCAGAGGGTTTTCAGCCTCCCTGCCCCCCTCTCCAGTTTTTGCTGAAATCTAAGAGATTTCCGACGCGAAAATCGCCCCGCACCCACCGTACATGCCGCTGGGCACGATTGAAAGTTCGAGAGGGCTGCGGCCCTCTCGAGCGTTTCCCCGCATCCTATAATGCCGCTCTAATGAAAAATGGACGAAGGACGGTTATAATATAAGTAGATGATAACTTGCCAGAGGCTATGGCGCTGAAAGGTGGTACGGAAGATGAAAAGATATTCACGGTATCGCGTGGCGCGGGGCTGGCTGCTGTTCTGGACGCTGTTTATCGGATGGGGCGCGGTGGCGGGCGCGCTGTGCATGCTGATCGACCCCTCGGGCAGGAGCATGGGCATGGACGCGATGCTGCCCTACTTTCAGAAGCTGCCCTTCGCGCAGTACGTGTTTCAGGACCTCACGTTTTCCGGCTGGGCGCTGCTGATCGTCAACGGCCTGACCAATCTGACCGCGGCGGCGCTGCTGCTCATGGACAGGAGATCGGGCGCGGTGCTGGGCGGCGTGTTCGGCGTGACGCTGATGCTGTGGATCTGCATCCAGTTCTACATGTTCCCGGCCAATTTCATGGACATTTCGTTCTTCCTCTTCGGCTGTGCGCAGGCGGCGACCGGCTATGCGGCCTGGGTGTTTTCCAGGCAGGAGGAGTTCGCCTCCTACCTTCGCCGCTACGACCGGGTGGGCACGAACGACAAGCGCCTGGTGGTGTACTTCTCCCGGCTGGGCGCGGTGCGCCAGGCGGCGCTTGAGGAGGCGGAACGCACCGGCGCGCAGGTGTTTGAGCTGCGCACGAGCGAGCGCACCCAGGGTACGCCGGGCTTCTGGCGGTGCGGGCGGTTCGGCATGCACCGCTGGGAGATGCCGCTCAAAGCCATGCCCGAAAACCTTGAAGGCTATGAGCGCGTGACCGTCTGCTCGCCCATCTGGGTGTTCGGCCTGGCCGCGCCCGTGCGCGCCTTCTGCCGCCGGGCGGCCGGACGGATTCGCGAGGCGGACTACGTGCTGGTTCACTATCAGAAGCGCGACTACGCGCGCGTGGCCGACGAGATGGACGCCCTGCTGGGGCTCAGGCGCACCGGCCTGCGCACGATCTGCTTCCGCCGCGGCAAAAAGGTGTGCGAGAAGCGCTGCGAATAGGCGAGACGGACGCCGCAGCCCTTTCGACCAGTGCCCGGCTCTGCCTGCCGACAGCCGGTTGCTTCCGCCGAATAGAACACGAAACCAGCCGCCATACATTGGAGCGGCTGGTTTCTTCGTTTTTCCGGGCCTCCCCGGAAACTCACAGACTTCAGCAAAAACCGGAGAGGATGGCGGGGAGCCTGCCAAATAAATGATTTGACAGGCAGGCGCCGCTCAGCAGAAGGGCAGGGCGAGGCTGTTGAGCGGGGAATAGCGGCCCCGGCAGAAGCGGGAGACCTGGGGCAGGTAGATCAGCGTGCCCACGAGGCAGGCGATCATGTCCTGCATCGTGTCGTCCACGCCGGTGAGCAGCACGCGCTGCACGTCCCTTCCGGTCATCGCGTGAATGGCGTACTCGCAGATTTCCCACAGCCCGGCCACGGCCATCGACCCCAAAAAGACGAACAGTCCGGCCAGCAGGCGCTCGTCCGCCCCGGGAGATTTGCCCGGGCGCGCGGCGCAGTACACGCACAGACACAGCATGCTCACGAACAGGCCAGAGAGCGTGTGTACCAGCTTGTCAAAGCCGTCGATGCGCTGGTACAGGTCGACGACCGAGCCCAGCGTGTATCCGAGGAACGAGAAGGCCAGTATGCAGAAGTTGAGCTGCTCGACCCGCCGCAGCCTGAACAGCCGGTAAAACAGCTCGGGCAGCGCCGGAATGAGCAGCGTGCCCAGCGCGATGCCGAAGTGATACGCGTCCCAGCGCACCCCGTAATACAGCGCGCAGGCCAGGTTGAACGCGAAGTACAGCGGATAGAACGCGCGGTTGATCCGATGAAACCGCCGTTCATAGTCAACGGAAGGCATGCTTTCACCTCATATCATGAAATCCAGTGCAGACGAAAGCCTGCCCGGGAGCCGAAAACCGGTCAGCCCACGGCCAGGCCCGCCTGTTAACGCGTTTCTCAGTTCTTTTTGAGGATGGTCATGAATTCCTCGCCGGTGATGGTTTCCTTCTCCAGCAGGTACCTGGCCAGCTCGTGCAGCTTGGGCTCGTTTTCCTTCAGGATGCGGTCGGCCTTGGCGCGGGCGGACTTGACCAGGCTGATGACCTGCTGGTCGATCTTCTCCGCGGTGGCCTGGGCGCAGGCGAGGGAGGTATCCTGACCCAGATACATGTTGGTCGTGGTCTCCAGGGCGACCATGCCGAACTCCTCGCTCATGCCGTAGCGCGCGACCATGCCGCGGGCCAGCTTGGTGGCCTGCTCGATGTCGTTGGACGCGCCGGTGGTGATCCGGCCGAAGACCAGCTTTTCCGCCGCCTGGCCGCCGGTGAGCGTGGCCAGCTTGTTTTCCATTTCCTCCTGGTTCATCAGGAAATGCTCGCCCTCGTCCACCTGCATGGTGTAGCCCAGCGCGCCCGAGGTGCGGGGAATGATGGTGATCTTGGTGACCGGAGCGGAATCGGTCTGCAGCGCGGCGACCAGCGCGTGGCCGATCTCGTGATAGGACACGATGCGCTTCTCCTCCTCGGACAGCACCTCGCCCTTGCGCTGATAGCCCGCGATGACCGTCTCGACGCTCTCCTCAAGATCCTCCTGCGTTACGGTGTCGCGGTGCATGCGCACGGCGCGCAGCGCGGCCTCGTTGACGATGTTGGCCAGTTCCGCGCCGCTTGCGCCCGAGGTTGCCCGGGCAACGACGTTCCAGTCCACCTTGTCGGCCATGTGAACGTCCTTGGCGTGTACCTTCAGGATGGCGATACGGCCGCTTAAGTCGGGCAGCTGCACCGGGATGCGCCGGTCGAAGCGGCCTGGACGCAGCAGCGCCGGATCGAGCGATTCGGGCCGGTTGGTTGCGGCCAGTATGACCACGCCCTTCTTGCCGTCGAAGCCGTCCATTTCGGTCAGCAGCTGGTTGAGCGTCTGCTCGCGCTCGTCGTTGCCACCCATGCCCGCGCCGTCGCGCTTCTTGCCGATGGTGTCGATTTCGTCGATGAACACGATGCAGGGCGCCTTTTCATTGGCCTGCTTGAACAGGTCGCGCACCTTGGCCGCGCCCATGCCCACGAACATCTCCACGAATTCCGAGCCGGAAATCGAGAAGAAGGGCACGTGCGCCTCGCCCGCGACCGCCTTGGCCAGCAGCGTCTTGCCGGTGCCGGGAGGGCCCACGAGCAGCGCGCCCTTGGGCAGCTTCGCGCCGATTTTGGCGTACTTTTCAGGCTCGTGCAGGAAGTCGACGATCTCGACCAGCGCCTCCTTGGCCTCGTCCTCGCCGGCCACGTTGGCGAAGGTCACGCCGGTCTCGTTCTCGGCGACGATCTTCGCGCCCGACTTGCCGAAGCTCATGGCGTTCGCGCCGGGCAGGCCGCCCGCCTTCTGGATGCGCCTGAGGATCATCTGGCCGATCGCGCTGAAGATCGCGATGGGCAGGATCCAGGAAATGATGAAGTTGAGCAGCGGGGAGTTCTGGGTCGGTATCGTGGACTCGAATTCCACGTCCGCCTTTTCCAGGCGTTCGCGCAGGCCGTCGTCCGGGAAGACGCCGGTCTTGTAGATGCCCTCCTTGCCCTGATCGTCCTTTGCGATGAACACGATCTGCTCGCTGTCCTGCTCCAGGGCGACCTCGGTCACCTGACCCGCGTCGACCATCTTCAAAAAGTCGCTGTAGCCGACCTCGCGCACCTGGCGCTGCAGCAGCATCGGGAACAGGAAGGTATTGAGCAGCAGCAGCGCGATCGTCGCGATGGCGCAGTAGTAAATAAACGGTTTCTTGCTGGGCTTGTCCGACTGAATCATGAAAAGACTCCTCTCTGTGAGCGTTTTCGCAGGGAACAGCTCTATTATAGCACGGCAATGCGGCGAAAAAAACGGTCACTTTCGCACATCTGCCTGAAAGCCATGTTATTTCTCGCTCTTCCCCCTGCGCAGGGCCGACGCGCCGTTCGTCGCGCACAGCGCGATGATCACGCCGTACACCGCGTACATAAAGGCGTGGGTCGACCCGCCCTGCGCCCATTCGTTGATCAGGATCGCCAGCCACAGGGCCGCCTGCGTGAAGTACACGGCCGCGTCCAGCTTGGCGCTTCCCCGCTTTTTCAGGTGCAGGATGATCAGCGCGAGATAGCCCAGCAGGCTCAGTATCAGCAGAATCCAGGACAGAATCATGTGATCTCCTCCATTCTCTCATTCGGTTCTTGTCAGAAGGGCAGCTCGTCGGAAAACTCGGGCGGGGCGTCCGCGTCGGTGGGGAAGGGCGCGTCGGCGGGGAAGGACGCGCCGGGGGAAGAAGGCGCGGGGGCGGAGCCCTTGCGGGCAGCGTCCGCGTCGCTCATGTACTCGTTCCGGTCGGCGATCAGCCCCAGCTTCTCCAGCCGGTAGAGTATGCTCAGCTCGCTGCGCCCCATCTGCCGGGCGATTTCAGTCGGGGCGGTTCCCGCCTTGAACAGCTCGGCGACCTGCGCCTCCTGCTCGGGGAACCAGGGGGTGCCGCGGTTGGCCTGGCCGGGGGGCGTGTTCAGGCCCAGCGCCTCGCGGCTGGCCAGCCCCATGGCGTACAGGCGGAGCTTGACGTTGTTTGCCGTGCGGTTCAGCTGCGCGGCGATGGCCGGGGGCGTGAGCCCCTCCGAAAAGGCCTTGCGCAGGAATTCGTCCTCCTCGCCCGTCCAGCTCAGACGGTTGTTCGCGCGGCTCTCCCGGGTGCGCCGGGCCGGCTCCTGCGCGCCTCGAAGCGCCTGTATCGCCAGCGCCAGCGCGCGCAGCACCATCGGGTCGTTATAGGCCGAGTCGTTTGCCAGCAGCTCGCCGGTGGTCGGGTGCACGCCCGCGATCAGCCGCTCCAGCAGCTCGCAGGCCTCCTGATTGTCCATGCGTTTCCCTCCCTTGCGGGTGTTTTCCCGATGTTTCCATTATATCACATCCGCGCGGCTTTGGCAACGGCGCGCTTTCTTTGCCGAAAAACCGAGAAGAAGTAACACGCCGAACGGGCGCGCGGTATTGACAGGGGAATGTTCGCGTGCTATACTACAGCCGAAACCAGTAAAGGAGACTGAAGCGCGTCATGAAGACTCTGGCTGCCGCAAATCGATTTTATTATTACTTTTACTTTTCTTCGATGAAAGTAAAAGCGATTTGTGCTGCTCCCGGACGAGTGAACGCGTGAGGTCATTCCCCAAACGCGTTTAAGGTAAAAATGTCGCCGGTGGACCACAAGTCCGCGCGGCGATTTTTTTATCGATCGAGCTTCGTCAAAATGAGGATCGGAGGAAATAGCGATGATTGTTGTGCTCAAACCCGGCGTGCAGAAGGAAAAGCGCGAACAGCTGATGCAGTGGCTGAGGAACCTGAACCTGGACATCCACGTGTCTGAGGGATGCTATCAGACCGTGCTGGGTCTGGTGGGCGACACCAGCAAGGTGGACATGGATCTGGTGGCCAGTCTGGACATCGTGGAGTCGGTCAAGCGGGTGCGCGAGCCGTTCAAGTGCTGCAACCGCGCCTTTCACCCGGACGACCTGGTGATCGACGTCAGGGGCGTGAAGATCGGCGGGGGCAGCTTCTGCATGATCGCCGGCCCCTGCTCGGTCGAGTCGGAGGAGCAGATCGTCGGCGTGGCCAAGGCGGTCAAGGCCTCGGGCGCGAACATGCTGCGCGGCGGCGCGTTCAAGCCCCGCACCTCGCCCTACGATTTCCCCGGCCTGAAGGCGGAGGGTCTGGAGCTGCTGAAAATCGCGCGGCGGGAAACCGGTCTGCCCATCGTGACCGAGATCATGAACGTGACCGACCTGCCGCTGTTCGAGGATGTGGACGTTTTGCAGGTGGGCGCGCGCAACATGCAGAATTTCGACCTGCTGCGCGAGCTGGGCAAGCTCAATAAGCCCATCCTGCTCAAGCGCGGCCTGGCCAATACGCTCAAGGAGCTGCTGATGAGCGCCGAGTACATCATGTCCAGCGGCAACGAGCAGGTGATCCTGTGCGAGCGCGGCATCCGCACCTACAGCGACTACACGCGCAACACCCTCGACCTGTCCGCCGTGCCCATGCTGCACGAGCTGTCCCACCTGCCGGTGATCGTCGACCCCAGCCACGCGACCGGCATCGCGCGCCTGGTGCCCCCAATGGCGCTGGCGGCGGCGGCCTGCGGGGCGGACGGCCTGATTATCGAGGTACACAACGACCCGGTACACGCGCTGTGCGACGGCGCGCAGTCGCTTAAGCCCGAGGAATACGACCGGCTGGCGAAAAAGGTGCGCGCGGTGCGGGAGGTGCTGGCATGACGATCGGCATACTGGGACTGGGCCTGATCGGCGGGTCGTTTGCCAAGGCCTATCACGAGAAGTGCTGGCGCGTGCTGGCCAGCGACCTGGATAAGACCATGCTGGAGTTCGCCAAGGTGAGCGGCGCGGTGGACGGCGAGCTGACCGACGAGGCGCTGCCTGAGTGCGACCTGATCCTTCTGTGCGTATTCCCGCGCGCGGCGGCCGAGTGGTTTGAGAAAAAGGCGCCGCTGATCGGCAGTCATCCGGTGGTGATCGACTGCTGCGGCACCAAGCGGGTGGTGTGCGCGGCCTGCTTCCCGGCGGCGAAGAAGTACGCCGTGACCTATCTGGGCGGCCACCCGATGGCGGGCACCCACAACTCAGGCTTCAAGTACGCCCGCGCGAACCTGTTTTCGGGCGCGCCGATGGTGCTGGTGCCGCCGGATTTTGGGGACATTGAGCTGCTGGGCCGGGTCAAGGAACTGCTCGAACCGGCGGGCTTTGGGAGGGTGTCGGTGACCACGGCGGAGGAGCACGACCGCATGATCGCCTTCACCTCGCAGCTGGCGCACGTGGTGTCCAGCGCCTACATCAAGTCCCCCGCCGCCACGCAGCACAACGGCTTTTCGGCCGGCAGCTACAAGGACATGACCCGCGTGGCCTGGCTCAACCCGACGATGTGGGCGGAGCTGTTCCTCGAAAACGGCGACTTCCTGACGGGCGAGCTGGACACGATCATTCAGCACCTGACCGAGTACCGGCAGGCGATTGCCGAGGGCGACCGCGAGCGCCTGGTGAGCCTTCTGGACGAGGGACGCAGGCGCAAGGAGGAGGTGGACGGGCATTGAAGAGCATCCATGTGAGCGCCTCGCGGGCATACGACGTGCTCATCGAGCGGGGGCTGCTGAGCCGGCTGGGCGAGCTGACGAAGGAGAGCGCCGGGGGAGCCGCCTGCGCGCTGGTCAGCGACGATGCGGTCTATTCCCTGTACGGCGAACGGGCGAAGCAGTCGCTTGAAGGGGCGGGCTATCGCGTCGAGTCCTTCGTGTTCCCGCGCGGCGAGGCGAGCAAGACCCTGGACACCTACGGACAGCTCCTCAACTTCCTGTGCGAGTATCACTTGACCCGCACCGACCCGGTTCTCGCGCTGGGCGGCGGGGTGGTGGGCGATCTGGCCGGGTTCGCGGCGGCGACCTACCTGCGCGGCGTGCCCTTTGTGCAGGCTCCCACGACGCTGCTGGCCATGGTGGACTCGTCCGTGGGCGGCAAGACGGCGGTCGACCTGCCCGGCGGCAAGAACCAGGCGGGCTGCTTCTACCAGCCGCATTTGGTCGTGTGCGACCCGGACGCGCTGTCCACCCTGCCCGAGGAGCAGTACCGGTGCGGCTGCGCCGAGGTGATCAAATACGCCGTGCTGGGCGGCGAGCCCCTCTTCGGCGAGCTGGAGACCACTCCGGTGCGCGCGCAGGAGGAGCATGTCATCGCGGCCTGCGTGACCATGAAGCGCGACGTCGTGCGCGAGGACGAGTTCGACCGGGGCGCGCGGGCGCTGCTCAACCTGGGGCATACGGTGGGTCACGCGATCGAGTCGGTCAGCGGCTTTTCGACGCTGCACGGCCAGGCGGTGGCGGCCGGACTGGCGATCATCGCGCGGGCGGCGGCGAAAAAGGGCTGCTGCCCGGAAAAGGACGCGGAGCGCATCGTGAAGCTGCTTGCGCAGTACGGCCTGCCCACCTCCGCCGATTACCCGGCAGAGACCCTGCTTCAGGCCGCGATGAGCGATAAAAAGAAGGAGGGCGCGACCCTTCGCCTGATCGTGCCCGAGCAGATCGGCCGCTGCCGCGAGGAGCGCATCCCGGCGGCGGAGCTCATCGACTGGATGCGCGCGGGAGGGGTGGCATGAACCGTCTGATTCTTCCCGGCCCGCGCACCGGACAGGTGAATGCGCCCGCCTCCAAGTCCCAGGCGCACCGGCTGCTGATCTGCGCCGCGCTGGGGAAAAGACCAGTGTGCATCGTCTGCGACGGGCTTTCGCGCGACATTGAGGCCACGATCGCCTGCCTGCGCGGCCTGGGTGCGGAGATTGACGTGCAGGCGGACTGCATCCGCGTCGCGCCCGCGTCCGAAACGGCTGGGGGAGAGCGGATGCTTGCCTGCGGAGAGAGCGGCTCGACGCTGCGCTTCCTGATTCCGGTCGCCGGGGCGCTGGGCGTTTCCTGCGCGTTTGTCCGGGAAGGCCGGCTGCCCGAGCGCCCGCTGGAGCCGCTGCTGGGCCAGCTGGCCGCCCGCGGTATGCGCTTTCGCGAGGAGGGCGCGCTGCTCTTCTGCGAGGGGCGGCTGTCCCCGGGCGATTTCACCCTGCCGGGCGACGTGTCCTCGCAGTACGTGTCCGGGCTGCTGCTGGCGCTGCCGCTGCTTGAAGGGGACAGCGCGCTGACCATCACCGGCGCGCTTCAGTCGGCCGCCTACGTGCGCATGACCGAGCAGGCGCTTTCTCAGTCCGGCGTGCGCCTCGAAAAGGCCGAGAATTGTTATCATGTGCCCGGAAGCCAGCGCTTTTGCCTGCCCGAGCGCGTGCGGGTGGAGGGCGACTGCTCAAACGCCGCGTTCTTTCTGTGCATGGGCGCGCTGTCGGAGGCGGGAGTCACCGTGTCCGGCCTGAACCCGGACTCCGCCCAGGGCGACCGCGCGATACTGGACGTATTGCGTATTTTCGGCGCGGAGGTAACGGTCGACGGCGGCCGCGCGGCGGTCAGGAAAAACCGCCTCGTGGGCTGTGAAATCGACGCCGCGCCCATTCCCGACCTGATTCCCACGCTGTGCGCGCTCGCGTCGGTGGCCGAGGGCGAAACGCGCGTCGTGAACGCCGCCCGCCTGCGCATCAAGGAATCCGACCGGCTGTCGAGCACCGCACAGCTGCTGCGCGGCCTGGGCGGACGGGTGGAGGAGCTGCCCGACGGCCTGGTCATCCGGGGCGTGAAGGCGCTCTCGGGCGGCACGGTCGATTCGCAGAACGATCACCGCATCGCCATGTCGGCGGCCGTGTGCGCCTGCGCGAGCGAGAACCCGGTCGAGGTGCTGGGCGCGCAGTGCGTGGAGAAGTCCTACCCGCGCTTCTGGGACGACCTGTCCCGCCTGAAAGGAGAAGAGCTATGAGCAGCAGCTGCGGCGAAAACCTGCTTCTGACCATTTTCGGCCAGTCGCACTCGTCGGCGATCGGCATGACCCTGCAGGGCATTCCGGCGGGCGAGGAAATCGACCTTGCGTATCTTCAGGCCTTTCTCGACCGCCGCGCGCCCGGGAAAAACGCCTGGTCGACCCCGCGAAAGGAGGCCGACGCGCCCGAGTTTCTGTCCGGCCTGGTCGGAAACGTCACCTGCGGCGCGCCCCTGACCGCCATCCTGCGCAACACCAACACCCGCCCGGCCGACTACGAAGCCCTCCGGCGCGTGCCCCGGCCGGGTCACGCCGACTACACCGCCTCGGTCAAGTATTTCGGAGCCCAGGACGCGTCCGGCGGCGGGCACTTTTCGGGCCGGCTGACCGCGCCTCTGTGCGTGGCGGGCGGAATCTGCCTGCAGCTGCTCGAGAAGGAAGGCATTTCGGTGCGCGCGCGCGTATACTCCATCGGCGAGGTCGTGGACGACAGCCCGTTTGTATCGCCCGTGGACAAGGCCGACTTTCCGGCCGTCTCTCCCGAAAAGGCCGAGGAGATGAAGCGAACCATCGCGCAGGCGCGCGAGGCCGGCGACTCGGTGGGCGGCGTGATCGAGTGCGTCGCCGAGGGGCTGCCCGCCGGGCTGGGCGACCCGATGTTCGGCGGCATGGAGAACCGGATTGCATCGATCGTGTTCGGCGTCCCGGCGGTCAAGGGAATCGAGTTCGGGCTGGGCTTTGAGGCCGCCCGCCTGCGCGGCAGTCAGGTCAACGACCCGTTTACCGTCGAGGACGGCCGCGTGCGGACGAAAACCAACCGCGCGGGCGGCATACTGGGCGGCGTCACCGACGGCATGCCGATCGTGTTTCGCGCCGCCTTCAAGCCCACGCCCTCCATCGCCCTCCCGCAACAGAGCGTGAACCTTCAGACCATGCTCCCTGAAACCTTGACCGTCTCCGGCCGGCACGACCCCTGCATCGTCCCGCGCGCGGTGCCCTGCGTGGAGTCCGCCGCCGCCATTGCCATTTATGACGCGCTGCTTGGGCGCAGAAAGGAAACCTGCCATGGACCTCAATGATTATCGCACCCGGATTGACCAGATCGACGATCAGCTGGTGAAGCTGTTCGCCGAGCGCATGGAGACGGTCGTAGACATTGCCAGATACAAGGAGGAGCACAACCTCCCCGTGCTGGACGCGAGCCGCGAGCGCAAAAAGCTGCTCGCCCTGGCCGAAAAGAGCCCCGAGGCGCTCCGCGAATACGTCGTGTCGCTGTATTCGCTGATGTTCGAGCTGAGCCGCAGCTACCAGAACCGCCTGCTGGGCCGCACGACGCCCCTGACCCGGGAAATCACTCAGGCGATCGAGAAGACCCCCAAGCTGTTTCCGGACAGCGCGGTCGTGGCCTGTCAGGGCGTGGAGGGCGCGAATTCGCAGCTGGCCTGCGACAAGCTGTTCCGCCTGCCCAACGTGCTGTATTTTTCCTCGTTCGAGGCGGTGTTCCAGGCGATTGAGAAGGGGCTGTGCCGCTACGGCGTGATTCCGCTGGAGAACAGCACCGCCGGCTCGGTCAACAAGGTGTACGACCTGATGATCAGGCACCACTTCCACATCGTGCGCTCCATCCGCCTGAAGGTAGACCATAACCTGCTGGCCAACCCGGGCGCGAAGCTCGAGGATATTCGCGAGATCTACTCCCACGAGCAGGCCATCAGCCAGTGCGCCGCCTTCCTTCAGTCACTGCCGAACGTGAAGGTCATCGCCTGCGAGAACACCGCCGCCGCCGCTCAGATGGTGGCCCAGTCGGGCCGCAGGGACGTGGCCGCGCTGTCCTCCCGCGCCTGCATGAAGCTGTATAACCTGATCAGCCTGGGCGACTCGGTGCAGGACAAGGGCAACAACTACACCCGCTTTATCTGCATCGGCAGGCAGCTGGAGATCTACCCCGGCGCCGACCGCACCAGCCTCATGGCCGTGCTGCCCCACGAGCCCGGCTCGCTGTACAAGATGCTCTCCCGCTTCTACGCGCTGGGCGTCAACCTCAACAAGCTGGAGAGCCGCCCGCTGCCCGAGCGCAACTTTGAGTTCATGTTCTACTTCGACCTGGAGACCTCGGTCTATTCGCCCCGGTTCCTGCAGCTGATGGGCGAGATGCCCACCCTGTGCGAGGAGTTCACCTACCTGGGCAGCTACGGCGAGGTGGTCTGAATGAAGTGCGGACTGCTGGGACGCAGACTGGGCCACAGCTATTCGCCCATGCTGCACGCGCTGCTGGGCGACTACGAATATCTGCTCTATGAGCGCGAGCCGGACGCGGTCGAGGACTTTATCCGGCGCGGCGGCTGGGACGCGATCAACGTCACCATTCCCTACAAAAAGACGGTCGTGCCCTTCCTCGACCAGCTGTCGGAGGGCGCGAGGGCGCTGGGCAGCGTCAACACCATCGTGCGCCGGGCGGACGGCACGCTCTTCGGCGACAACACCGACGTGTTCGGCTTTACATATATGCTCCGCCGCAGCGGCGTGAACCCCGCCGGCAAAAAGGCACTGGTGCTGGGCAGCGGCGGCGCGTCGGTGACGGTGCAGTCGGTGCTGCGCGGCCTGGGGGCGCAGGTCGTGGTCATCTCCCGGACGGGCGCGGACAACTACGGCAACCTCTCCCGGCACAGGGACGCCCGCCTGATCGTCAACGCCACCCCGGTGGGCATGTACCCGAACAACGGGGTTTCGCCGGTCGACCTGGCCGCCTTTCCCGCCTGCGAGGGCGCGCTCGACCTGATCTACAACCCCGCCCGCACGGCGTTTCTTCTGCAGGCGGAGGCGCTGGGCATACCGCACGAAAACGGCCTGTCCATGCTCGCCGCCCAGGCCAAACGCGCAAGCGAGCTGTTCACCGGGAAAAGCCTGCCCGACGAGCAGGTCGAGCGGTCAATCTGCGCCGTCGAGCGTTCGCTTCAGAACATCGCGCTCATCGGCATGCCCGGCTGCGGCAAGAGCACGCTGGCGCGGCTGCTGGGCGAACGGCTCAGCCGCCCGGTGATCGAGCTCGACCGGCTGATCGAGGAAACGGCGGGCCTGTCGATTCCCGAGATTTTCGCCGCGCAGGGAGAGGATGGCTTCCGCGCGCTCGAGACGCAGGCGCTTCGCGAGGCGGGCAAGCGCTCCGGCGCGATACTGTCCACCGGCGGCGGCTGCGTCACCCGGCCTGAAAACTACCCGCTGCTGCGCCAGAACAGCCGCGTCGTGTGGCTGCGGCGGGATGTATCGCTCCTGCCGACCGCCGGCCGTCCGCTCTCTCAGGCGCGCTCGCCCGAGGCCATATACCGCGAGCGCAGGCCGCTCTACGAGCGCTTCGCCGACGGTATCGTCGACAACGACGGCCCGGTCGAAAAGACCCTTGAACAGATTCTGGAGGTGATTTCATGAAGCTGCTGGTGATCAACGGCCCCAACCTGAACCTGCTGGGCCTGCGCGAGCCGGACATTTACGGCAGGCAAACCTACGCCGACCTGGTTCGCCTGATCGAGGAAACCTGCAAGGCGGAGGGAATCGAGGTCGAGTGCTTCCAGTCCAACCACGAGGGCGCGATTGTGGACAAAATCCAGGCGGCCTACGGCGCGTTCGACGGCGTCGTCATCAACCCCGCTGCCTACACCCACACCAGCGTCGCCATACTCGACGCGCTCAAGGCGGTCGCCCTGCCCGCCGTCGAGGTACACATCTCCGACGTGGACAGCCGCGAGCCCTTCCGGCAGGTGTCCTACGCCGGCATGGCCTGCCTGAAGACCTATAAGGGGCTGGGCTTCGACGGCTACGTCCAGGCCATCCGCTTCCTGAAGGGCCGCGTATGAGCGCGTGGGTTTATGCCGCGCTCCTAGTGGCATATCTCGTGCTGAGGCTGCTTGCCAGGCGCGGCAGCCTCGCTATGGAGCTCGCCGCTTTCGTCGTCCAAACGGCGGGGCTACTGCTTTGTATTTGGGATGAATGGCGGGAAGGAAAATATATCCGGTGTGTGCTCATCGCGGCTACCGTGCTGCTCATCGTTGTGCAGACCGTGATCGAGCTGCGCAAATACCTCCGCGCGCGCAAGGCGCCGGCCGATCAGACCGAGACTGACCCGAAGCACTGAATCGCTCCCCAGAGCCCTGACGGAAAATCGCCCCCTCTCACAGAAGAACGATGAATGACGCGGCCTTGCTCCGGATTTCAAACGGAGTGAGGCCGTTTTCAGCATCCCGAACGCGTTCGTCACCGGTAAAGCGCGCCTTCCCCGCCGTTTTCGCCGGGCATGGCAAACACCGCGGGAAACCGCCGCGAAAACGCTCGATCAGGCGGTACTCCGGTCTTAAAAACTCGCAGAGGTTTCGCCTGTCTCCGCAGATCGGGCGGTTCGCAGAGCATTTCAGGCTTCGCAGCATAATAACAGCACCCCCCTGCCGCAGCTTCTGTTCTGCAGCGGGAGGCGCTGTTCGTACTGTCCGTTTTTCAAGTATAGAATTATTTCAGCATGGACACCGCGTCGGAAATGGTCTTTTCGTAGGCCTCCATGCCGTACTTGTCCACCTCGGCCTTGTTCTTTTCGCCGTGGGTGAGGCAGCCCGCGCCGCCGATGCAGCCGCCGACGCAGGCCATGCCCTCGATGAAGTTCGCGTCGAGCACGTTCTTGCTCTTCTTGAGCAGGGCCATGCGGCAGGCCTCGATGCCGTCGCAGGCGCAGGGCTTGAGCTCGAAGTCGATGTTCTGCTCCTTCAGCCCCTCGGCCACGGCGTCGCTCAGGCCGCCGCTGCGGGCGAAGATGCGCCCGTAGTAGGAGGCGTTGTCGAGCACGTCCTCGGGCAGGTTGGTGATGTCTATGTCGCGGCTGTCAAACAGCGCCTGCAGCTCCTCAAAGGTGAGCACCGCGTCGATCCACGGTTTGACCGTCTCCAGCTGAGCCTCGAGCTTTTTGGCGGTGCAGGGGCCGATGAAGACCACCTTCGCGCCGGGCGAGGTCTGCTTGATGTAGCGGGCGATGGTCGCCATGGGGGAGAGGTTGTGGGACACATAGGGTAGCAGGGCGGGGAAGCTCTGCCGGATGTAGGTGACGAAGGCCGGGCAGCAGGAGCTGGTCAGGAAGCCCTTTTCGGCCAGCTCCCTCGATTCGGCCTGCGCAACCATGTCCGCGCCCAGCGCCGCCTCAACCACCGCGTGGAAGCCCATTTCCTTCAGGCCGCTGATCACCTGGCCGAGCCTGGCGTAGGTGAACTGGCTGGAGATGGAGGGGGCGACCACCGCGTAGACGCGCTCGCCGCGCTGCGGGCACTTTTTGAGCAGGTCGATGACGTTGAGGATGTAGGACTTGTCCATGATCGCGCCGAACGGGCACTGATAGACGCACGCGCCGCAGGCGATGCACTTGTCGTTGTTGATCTCGGCGACCTTGGTATCGGGGGTCATGGAGATGGCCTTGACCTTGCAGGCGCTCTGACAGGGGCGCTTGCGGCTGATGATGGCGGTGTAGGGACAGACCTTGGCGCACGCGCCGCACTCGACGCACTTGGACTTGTCGATGTGGGCGACATGGTGCGCGTCAAAGGAAATCGCGCCCCGCTTGCACACGTCCTCGCAGCGGTGAGCCAGACAGCCGCGGCAGGCGTCGGTGACCTCATATCCGCCGACCGGGCACTCGTCGCAGGCGATGTCGATCACCTCGATGACGTTGGGGTTGTCCTTGTTGCCGCCCATCGCCAGCTTGACGCGCTCGGAGACGATGGCGCGCTCCTTGTACACGCAGCAGCGCATCGTGGGCTGCTTGCCCGGAACGATGGTCATGGGGATATCCAGCAGGTTTTCCAGCAGCGTATCGTTCCAGGCCTGGCGGGCCACTTCGCGCAGCACCTTGTATTTGAGGTGCTGAACCTTGGTGTCGAACTTGCGCATGGGAGACACCTTCCTTCCGTTGATAGCAATACCGGGGAAATGGGTGAAAAGCGCCGCGTTTTGATTGCCCGCATTGAAACAGGTAAGGGCACAGCGAGCGCTTATCAGGGAAAGGCGGTTCGCAGGCCAGACAGGGCTTTCCTCCGATCCGCGAACCGCGTAAGCGTTTTGTCATTCCAGAGGCTCTGATTCGCGGCCGTCGGCCCCGCCGGCCGGCAGCAGTTGGCCGTCGGCCCCGCCGACCCGTAGCCCTTGTGGGGCACAGCCCCGCGTTCTCCGAGCAGGAAGAATCTGGAGACTCTAATTTATGGCCGACAGATTCGTGTGGCCTGCGCGGCAGCGGTTGGCCGTCGGCACTGCCGACCCGTAGCCCTTGTGGGGCACAGCCCCGAGTTTTCCACCCACGAAGTACCCTGAGGCTCTGACGTATGGCCGAAGGGTACGTGTGGCCTGCGCGGTAGCCAGTGGGTGCAGGCTCAGCCTGCCGACTAGAAGTAGCTGACCTTGATGTGCTTGCCCATCTTCTTCAGACATTCGGAGAGCTCCTTGACCAGGTTCATCTTGATGTTGAAGTTGATCGGCAGGTCAGGGTTCTGGTGCGCCGGGTTGATGGCGCGGCCGACATAGAAGTTGATGTCGGTGGCCTCCTCAAACAGCAGGCGGCAGATCAGGGATGCGCCGTCCCGCTTGATCGACCACTGCTCGTACAGGTCGTTCTGGTCGAGATAGTCCTTGGCGTAGGTGAGCACCTTGTTGATGGTGATCACGCCCTCCGTGACCAGATCCACGCCCTCGAGATAGGCGATCGGGGGCACGTCAGACTGGTCGTAGGACAGGCTGGGCACCAGGGGCTTGCCCAGGTACTTCGCGGCGATCGAGGAGGTGGTGCCGCCGCAGATGATGTGCTTGCCCTCCTTGGAGAAGAACAGGGACATCATGCGGTCGTTGTCGTCGCGGTTTGCGGGCGGGCCGAAGAGCAGGTTCATCGGCACGCGCTTGCGGATGCGCACCACGCAGGCGGTCGCGTCGTCGCCCGGCTGACCGCCGTAGAGCTTGAAGCACTCGTCCACGAGGATGGTGGACAGCGTCTTGGCCGTGTAGCCCGCGGGCGCGATCGACTCCATGAAGGAGATGATGTCCTCGCGCTTCCAGCCGAAGTTGTAGGCCACGCCGATGCCCGCGTGCGGACAGCCGTCGCTCATGGCGATGAACAGGTCGTCCTCCTGCAGCTTGATGACCGACTTGTAGATCTTCTTGCCGCTGATGGTCATCTCGGTCTTGGGATAGTCGTAATTCACGCTGTCGCGCAGCAGGATGATGTGCGGATTGTCGTACTGAATCAGCTCGGCCGTCTCGTTGTTGATCAGGTGAATGATGGTGAAGGTGGAGTAGGCCACGCCGCGCACCGCGCACACCGGCAGGGTGGCCGCGATGGTGTCCACGCAGTCCTCCAGCCGCAGACCGGCGGCCATCATGCTGGAGATGATCTTCGAGGTCAGGGTCGAGAGGATGCTCGCCTTCACGCCGCTGCCCAGGCCGTCGGCCAGCACGATCACCGTCGAGTTGTCGTCCTGCTCGACCATGTCCACATGGTCGCCGCACAGCTGCTCTCCATAGTGGTTGATGCTTTTGTAGCCAATATCGGCGCACAGCTCATTCATTGGAAATCGACTCCTTCAGCTTGGTCAGCGCGATCTTGGTCTCGGCGGCCGTCTCGCCCAGCAGCGACGCGATTTCCTGCACGATGCGCATCTGCTTATCGACCACCTTGTCGGCGATTTCCACCGTCTGGCGGCTGATGCTTTCCTTCTTTTCGCGGTCGTTTTCCTGCTCGGTCACGTCGCGCATGATGCAGATGAGCAGGTGATAATCGCGGTCGTGGATGATGGTCTGCTCCACGTGGCGCTTGTATTCGGCCAGATATACGTGCTGCGCGCGGATGTCGCGGCCGGTGCGCAGTACCTGCATGAAGGCGGCGGGGTCGAGCACGCGCACCACCTGGTCGCCCAGCACGTCGGACGCGGCGCGCAGGTTGATGATCTTCAGCGCCGCCTGGTTGATCTGCTGCACCTCCAGATCCTCGTTGAGCACGATCAGGCCGTTGGGCGTGTTGTTGACGATGTTGTCGGAGAAGCTCTCCGCCTTTTCCTTCAGGAAGGGCAGGCACATCGTGATCGAGGCCTTGCCCTGATAGATGGCCACCGCCTTTTCGCGGCAGGTGTTGTAGCCGCAGGAGCCGCAGTTGAGCTCGTCGGACGGCTTCATCTTGCCCATCTGGTGCAGGATGTCGGTCAGCTCCCGCTCGGAGGGCTGCGCGGCGTGGTGGGGCATGTAGACGAACGGCTTGCGCAGCTCGATCGACTCGGGCTGATTCACCTCGAAATCGCGCTTGCCCGCGTATTCGGCCACGGACAGGTAGTCGTGCACCGGGCTGTGGCGGCGCTTCTCCATCACCGGGCCGCCCACGCAGCTGCCCGCGCAGGTGGAAAGCTCCAGGAAGCAGTGGTGGATCTTGCCGTTTTCGATGTCCTTGAGCGCCTCGATGCAGTTGTCCGCGCCGTCGATGGCCAGGAACTGGTAGTCGCTCTTTTCGCGATCCATGGTTTTGAGCACGCCGCCCGTGGTGGGGAAGAAGCGGGCGCGGCTCTCGTCGCAGGCCGCTCTTTCCTGTCTGAGGGCGATCTTTTCCTCGGTCAGCCAGTCGGTCAGCTCCTCGAAGGTCAGCACCGCGTCCACCAGGCCGTCGGAATGAGCCGCCTCATCCTTCTTGGCCACGCACGGGCCGATGAAGACGGTCTTGCAGCCGGGGTGGCGGCGCTTGATGTCCTGGCAGTGGGCCTGCATGGGGGAGAGCACGTCGGCCAGGTAGGGCAGCACCGTGGGGAAGTACTTCTGAATCAGCAGGTTCACCGAGTGGCAGCAGGAGGAAATCAGCAGATCGGGCTTGCTCTCCTCGAGCAGGCGCTCATATTCCTTCTTGACGATGGTCGCGCCGATGGCGGTCTCCTCCACGTCGCGGAAGCCCAGCTTGACGAGCGCCTCGCGCATCGACTCGATGCCCACGCCGTCGTAGTTGGCCACGAAGGAGGGAGCCAGGCTGACATAGACTTCCTCGCGGCTCTGCAGCATGACCTTGACCTTTTCGCGCTCGCTGACGATCTGCTTGGCGTCCTGCGGGCAGACCACGAAGCAGTGACCGCACAGTATGCACTCGTCTCCGATGATGTGCGCCTGGTTGCCCGAGAAGCGAATGGACTTCACCGGGCAGTGGCGGATGCATTTGTAGCAGTTTTTGCAGTTGGACTTTTTAAGCGTCAGGCAATCCGGCATGTTCTTCACCTTCCGTCTTTTTTCAGCGCGCCCATGACATGGGTCTCGAAGAATTCCTTAAAGTTTTCGCGGTTCACGCCCGGGATCACTTGGTCGTCCACCGTGACCGTCACCCCGGTACGGTTACACTTGCCGGAGCAGAAGCTTCCGGCAAGTGTAATTTCATTTTCGAGGTGACGTTCGGCCACGGCGTTTTGCATCAGTTCAATGACTTCCTGGGAGCCCTTGAGATGGCAGGAGCTGCCCACGCAAATCTGAACGATCATTTACGCATCACACCTTCGGCAGAATTTCGGTATTAAAGAACTCGTTTACGGTTTCGGGGGAGACCGAGTGGAAGTCGTTGTCCACATTCACGCACACGCCCTGCTGGCACTTGCCCATGCAGAAGGTGCCGCCCAGCTCCACCTTGTCCTGCAGCTTGTGCTCGGCGATGAGGTACTGCAGCTGTTCGACGACCTGACGGGAGCCCTTGAGGTGGCAGGAGCTGCCGATACAAACGGTAACTTTCATCGTTAGTGTCCTCCTTATTCGTAATCGACCACGTTCACCCAGGAAAGCAGGAACTCGCGCTCGCGCTCATTGCCCTTGACCGACTGGCTGGCGGCCACGATGGGCATCCACTTCTGCACGTACTGCTTGGCGGTGTCGCTCTTCCTGCAGAACAGATCCAGGTACTGCTGCGCGCCCTCGATGTCGCCGTCCAGCCAGAACAGCAGGTAGGTGCGGGCCGCGTCGGCCGAGGCGTTGCCCTGGGTGGCGTGAGACCAGTCCAGGATGAAGGGCTCGTTATCGCCCTCGCGCAGGATGATGTTGCTGGGGTTGTAGTCGCCGTGGCACAGCTTGGTGTGGCGGGGCATCTCCTCCAGGCGGGTATGCAGATCGTAGCGGGTGGTCGCGTCCAGGTCGGCCGCGCTGATCTTGCGGTTCATCTTGTCCTTGAGCTTGCCCAGCAGCGGACAGGTCTGCGCGTGCATCTTCAGCTGCAGGTCGACGAACAGATCCATGTACTCGTCCTTCTTCTCAGGCTCCTCGGCCATCAGGCGGGCCAGGGTCTTGCCCTTGATGAAGTCGGACACGATCGCCCACTTGCCGTCGATCGTGGCGACCTCCAGCACGCGGGGAATGTTGAGCTCGGTCTCTTCCACGCGGGCCTGGTTCAGGGCCTCGTTCAGCACGTCGCCTTTAGAAAAATCGGGGGAGAAGACCTTGATGCACTTGTCGCCATCGCGGTAAATGGTCTTGTTGTTGCGAACCGCAATCACTCTGTCCAGATTCATCGTTCCATCCTCCTTTTTACTGCATCTTGTGTTCCGCGCGATAGGCGGTCTTGAAATCATCGCTCTGCACGTCCGTGAGCTTGCCGTCGGCGGGCTTGGCCGTCTCGGGGCGGACGCCGTAGTACGCGTTGAGGTACATCTGCTTGATTTCGCTCATCAGCGGATAGCGCGGGTTCGCGCCCGTGCACTGGTCGTCGAACGCCTGCTCGGTCATCGCGTCCAGGCGGTTCAGGAAGTCCGTCTCGTCGATGTTGTAGTCGCGGATCGTCGGCTTGATCCCCACGCGCGCCTTCAGCTCGTTCACCGCCTGAATCAGGCTCTCCAGCTTCTCCTCGTCCGTGTCGCCCGGCAGGTTCAGCGCGTCCGCCACCTCGGCGTAACGGGCCAGCGTGTGCGGGTGGTCGTACTGCGGGAACGTGCCCATCTTCGCCGGCACCTCGGCCGCGTTGAACCGAAGCACCTCTTCGATCATCAGCGCGTTGGCCACGCCGTGCGGCAGGTGGTGGAACGCGCCCAGCTTGTGCGCCATCGAGTGGCACACGCCCAGGAACGCGTTGGCGAACGCCATGCCCGCCATCGTCGCCGCGTTGGCCATCTTCTCGCGCGCCTCGGGGTCGTGCGGACCGTCGTCGTAGGCCCGGGGCAGGTACTTGAAGATCACCTGCAGCGCCCGAATCGCCAGCGAGTCGGTGTAGTCGGTCGCCATCATCGACGCGTACGCCTCCAGCGCGTGCGTCACCGCGTCGATACCGGACGCGGCCGTCAGCCCGCGCGGCGCGCTCATGTGGAAGTCCGCGTCCACGATCGCCATCTTCGGCAGCAGCTCATAGTCGGCCAGCGGGTACTTCACGCCGGTCTTCTCGTCCGTGATGACCGCGAACGGCGTCACCTCCGAGCCCGTGCCCGCGGAGGTCGGAACCGCGATGAAATAGGCCTTTTCGCCCATCTTCGGGAAGGTGTGCACGCGCTTGCGGATGTCCATGAACCGCATCGCCATGTCCATGAAGTCCTCTTCCGGATGCTCGTACATCACCCACATGATCTTGCCCGCGTCCATCGCAGAGCCGCCGCCCAGCGCAATGATCACGTCCGGCTCGAACGAGCGCATCTGCTCCGCGCCCGCCTTCGCGCAGGCCAGCGTCGGGTCGGGCGCCACGTCGAAGAACGTCGTGTGTACGATGCCCAGCTCGTCCAGCTTGTCGGTAATCGGCTTGGTGTAGCCGTTATGATACAGGAAGCTGTCCGTCACGATGAACGCCTTCTTCTTGTTCATCACGTGCTTGAGCTCGTCCAGGGCGACCGGCAGGCAGCCCTTCTTCAGATACACCTTCTCCGGCGCGCGGAACCACAGCATGTTCTCCCTCCTCTCGGCCACCGTCTTGATGTTCAGCAGGTGCTTCACGCCCACGTTCTCGGACACCGAGTTGCCGCCCCAGGAGCCGCAGCCCAGCGTCAGCGACGGCTTGAGCTTGAAGTTGTACAGATCGCCGATGCCGCCCTGAGAGGAAGGCGTGTTGATCAGGATGCGGCAGGTCTTCATCCGCTCCTGGAACTCGTCGATCTTGGCCTGCTCGGTCACGGGGTTGAGATAAATCGAGGAGGTGTGGCCGTAGCCGCCGTCCGCGATCAGCTTCTCGGCCTTGCTGAAGGCGTCCTCGATGTCGCTCGCGCGGTACATCGCCAGCACGGGAGAGAGCTTCTCGTGCGCGAACTCCTCGGACAGCTCCACGCTCTCCACCTCGCCGATCAGGATCTTCGTGCTCTCCGGCACGTCCACATACGCCATCTTCGCGATCTTCGCCGCCTTCTGGCCCACGATCTTCGCGTTCAGCGCGCCGTTGATCAGGATGGTCTTGCGCACCCGCTCGGTCTCGTCGGGCTTCAGGAAGTAGCAGCCGCGCGCCGCGAACTCCTGCTTCACCGCGTCATACACCTTATCCAGCACGATCACCGACTGCTCGGACGCGCAGATCATGCCGTTGTCAAAGGTCTTGGAGTGGATGATCGAGTTCACCGCCAGCACCACGTCAGCCGTGTCGTCGATGATCGCCGGGGTGTTGCCCGCGCCCACGCCCAGCGCCGGCTTGCCGCTGGAATACGCCGCCTTGACCATGCCCGGGCCGCCGGTGGCCAGGATGATGTCGGACTCCTTCATCAGCAGGTTGGTCATCTCCAGCGACGGCACGTCGATCCAGCGGATGATCCCCTCGGGCGCGCCCGCCTCGACCGCCGCCTCCAGCACCACCCTCGCCGCCGCGATCGTGCTCCTCTTGGCGCGCGGATGCGGGCTGATCAGGATGCCGTTGCGGGTCTTGAGCGCCAGCAGCGTCTTGAAAATCGCCGTGGAGGTCGGGTTGGTCGTCGGAATGACCGCCGCCACCAGGCCGATCGGCTCGGCCACGCGCCTGTAGCCGAACGCCTTGTCCTCCTCGACCACGCCGCAGGTCTTGGTATTCTTATATGCGTTATAAATATACTCGGCCGCGTAGTGGTTCTTGATCACCTTGTCCTCCACCACGCCCATGCCGGTCTCCTCCACCGCCATCTTCGCCAGCGGAATCCGCGCGTGATTCGCCGCCGTCGCCGCCGCCAGGAAGATCCTGTCCACCTGCTCCTGCGTATAGGTGGAATAGATCCGCTGCGCCTCCCGCACCTGCGCGATCGCGCCTTCCAGCTTTTCCACGCCGTCCACGAGTTCGTAGTTCTTCCGTTCCAT
>CAKUFB010000008.1 GCA_934647145.1 uncultured Clostridia bacterium | reverse complement strand
AATCGCCCCGTGCCCACCGTACATGCCGCTGGGCACGATTGAAAGTTCGAAAGGGCTGCGGCCCTCTCGAGCTCTCCGGGGTTTTTCGACAGTCTGACGCGTCTCTCACCGAGAGACGCGCGTTTTATGCCATTCATTCAACCCGGCTTGCGGGCGATCAGGTAGTACCAGTCTGCGTCCCGCGCGGCGCGGCCCGTCTGCACGGGGAAGCCGCCCGACTGCTCGATCGAATAGCCCATGCCGAGAAGCGTTCCCTCGAGCAGCGCGTAGGGCAGGGGATGGTAGTGCTCCTCGAACACCTCGCGCTGCACGACCTCATAGCCCTTTTCGAAGGCGAACACGAACTGAAAGGTCATGCTGCCGTCTTCAGGGTACTCCCAGAACTGGATGCGCTCGACGCGCGTGCCGTCGGAAAGGCGCGTGGGGCGGTAGAAGTAGAACCTGGGCTTCTTTTCGAGCATCTGATCCCAGTTGCGGGTGTCCAGGTAAATGCGCCCGCCCGGCGCGGTCAGCCGATCCATGGCCTGAAGCGCCTGAACCACCCCCTCGTTCTCCACATAGGCCAGCGAGTTGCCGGTGCTGGCTACCATGTCGAACCGCGCGCCCGGAAAGGCTCTGTCCGCCTCGCGGAAGTCCGACTGCGCAAGCGCGATGGACAGGCCGTGCGCCTCCGCCTTTTCGGCGCATTTTTTGAGCATCGCTTCGCTCAGATCGGAGCCGGACAGGCGCACGCCCACTTCGCCCAGGGGAAGCGTCAGGTTGCCGCTGCCCACGCTCACGTCGAGCAGCGTGCGGGGAAGGTCGTCCCCAAGCACCTTTTCCCAGTGCTCGCGGATGATCCGCCAGTCGCGCGGGGTGGAGCATGCGTCGTAGATGTCCGCGCGGTCGTAGAGGTTGGACATGAAAACCGCCTCCTTATATGATTCACTACGCTGCCATGATACCATAAAATTGGGCGGTGTCAAGTAAAGGCTTCCTTTCCCGCTGGAACAAATTTACCGGACAGAGGTTGACTGCCGGGCGGAAGGGTGATAGAGTATACTATGTATGCAGTATCTTCTCGCCCCGGCGTTCGGCCGGGCAAAAATACATGGTTCGGAGGAAAAAGCCTTGACGCTTTCGGATAAAATCGACTCGCTGATGATGAAGGTCACCAAGCCCGTGCGCTACGTGGGCGGCGAGTTCGGCTCGATCATGAAGGATCCGGCGAAGGTAGAGGTGCGCTACGCCTTCCTGTTCCCGGACACCTACGAGGTCGGCATGTCTCACCTGGGCATGAAGATCCTCTATCACACGATCAACGACCGCGACGACGCCTGGTGCGAGCGCGTGTTCTCGCCCTGGGTGGACATGGAGGAGAAGATGCGGGAGCTGGACATCCCGCTGTTCTCGATCGAGTCGCGCACGCCGGTCAAGCAGTTCGACCTGCTGGGCATCACGCTGCAGTACGAGATGAGCTACTCGAACATCCTGTGCGCGCTCGACCTGGCGGGCATCCCGCTTCGGCGCGAGAACCGCACGGACGACGACCCGTTCGTGATCTGCGGCGGCCCGTGCGCGTTCAACCCGGAGCCGCTGGCGCCGTTCGTCGACTTCTTCGTGCTGGGCGACGGCGAAAAGTCTACCCACGACACGATCGACGTGTACAAGGAGTGGAAGAAGAGCGGCCTGCCGCGCGAGGAATACCTGAAGATGGCCGCGAAGATCCCGGGCGTGTACGTGCCCTCGCTCTACGACGTGGCCTACAAGCCGGACGGCACGATCGAGTACGTGCGGCCCAAGGAGGGCTCCGGCGCGCCCGAGGTGGTCTACAAGGCGCTCTACAACAACCTGACCGAGGCGGCCTATCCCGAGGAGATGATCGTGCCCTACGGCGAGATCGTCCACGACCGCATCATGCTGGAGATTTTCCGGGGCTGCACGCGCGGCTGCCGTTTCTGCCAGGCGGGCATGATCTACCGCCCGGTGCGCGAGCGCAGCATGGACAGGCTGATTGAGCTGGCCGACAAGCTGGTGCGCGCCACCGGCTACGACGAGATTTCGCTGATGAGCCTGTCAAGCGGCGATTATTCCTGCCTGCCCGAGCTGGCGCACGAGCTGGTGAGCAAGTACGCTGCCAAGCGCGTGTCGATCTCCCTGCCCTCCCAGCGCATCGACAACTTCCTCAAGGACACGCTCAAGGAGGTTCAGAGGGTCAAAAAGAGTGGACTGACGCTGGCGGTCGAGGCGGGCTCTCAACGGCTGCGCGACGTGATCAACAAGGGCGTGACCGAGGAAGACCTGCTGCGCTCGGTACGCGAGGCCTTCGAGGAGGGCTGGTCGTCGGTCAAGATTTACTTCATGCTGGGTCTGCCCACCGAGACCGACGAGGACGTGCTGGGCATCGCCGATCTGGCCGCCAAGGTGCGGGACGTCTACTTCAGCATTCCGAAGGAGAAGCGCTCGCCCGGCCTGCGCATCACCTGCAGCGCGTCGGTGTTCGTTCCCAAGCCGGACACGCCGTTTCAGTGGTCGCCGCAGCTCGACCGCGAAAGCGTCGTGCACCGCCAGAAGCTGCTGAAGGAGGCGCTGTCCAGGGTCAGGGGCGCGGAGTTCAAGTATCACGAGTCCGACCTGAGCCAGCTGGAGGCGACCTTCGCGCTGGGCGACCGGCGCATGGCCGACGTGCTCGAGCGGGCGTTTGAGCTGGGCTGCCGGTTCGACGGCTGGTCTGACCAGTTTAGCTACGAAAGGTGGATGCAGGCCTTCCGCGACACGGGCGTCGACCCGGCGTTTTACGCGCACAGGCAGAAGGGGCTGGACGAGGTGCTGCCCTGGGATCACCTGGACTGCGGCGTGAGCAAGGCCTACCTGCTGCGCGAGTGGGATAAGGCGCAGCGCGCCGAGCGCACACAGGACTGCCGCAAGGGCTGCACCGGCTGCGGAATGAAACGATACGAGGGGGCGTGCCGCTCATGAAAGCGATTATTCAATTTGGCAAGCAGGGCCGCCTGCGCTTCATTTCCCACCTGGATCTTCAGCGCTTCATGCAGCGGGCGCTGCGAAGAACCGGGCTGCCGGTGGCCTATTCGCAGGGCTTTAACCCGCACGCGCTCTTGTCGTTCGCCTCGGCGCTGGGCATGGGCGTGTCCAGCGAGGCGGAGCTGCTCGAGGTGCGCTTTGCCGAGCCGGTGGCCGAGCAGACCATCCTCGAGGCCATGCGCGCCGCGCTGCCGCCCGAGATGCCGGTCTATCGCGTGCGCGCGGTAGACGACCGCTTTCCCTCGCTGATGGCGACGGTCTACTGCGCCGACTACCGCATGACGCTGACCGGCGAGGGCGCGAAGGCGATCGCGGACGCGGTGCCCGGTTACCTTGAAAAAGCCGAGGTCATGGCCGTGCGCAAGACCAAGTCGGGCGAAAAGACGGTCAACATCCGTCCCTCGACGCTTGAGCTGCGCGCGGAAGGGACAGAGGACGGCGCATATGCGCTGACCGCCCGCCTGACGCTGACCCCCGAGGACACGCTCAAGCCGGACGTGCTGCTGGGCGCGCTGGCCAGGCTGGCGGGCGTGCCGGAGGACGGCTATGAGGCGCGCATTCACCGCACGCTGCTTTCCGGAAAAACCGCGAAGGGCGAGATCGTGCCCCTGTTCGACTGGAAGTGCTGACGCGCCATGCAGAAAAAAATTTACATCGAAACCGAGGATATCCGCACGCGGCTGGCGCTTCTCGAGGACGGCGAGGTGGTCGAGTACTACCAGGAGCGCCCCGGCCGGGCCAAGCTGGCGGGCAATATCTACGTGGGCCGGGTGGAAAACGTGCTGCCCGGCATGCAGGCGGCGTTTGTGGACGTCGGTCTGGACAAAAACGCCTTTCTTCACCTGGGCGACATACAGGTCAGCCGCTCGGAATTCGGCGAGGAGCTGGAAAAGCGGCTCTCCGCCGCGTCCATCCGCAAACTGCTTCGGCGCGGTCAGCAGATCGTGATGCAGGTCGTCAAGGAACCGGGCGGCGCCAAGGGGCCGCGCGTCAGCTCGCACATCACCCTGCCCGGACGGTACGCGGTGCTGCTGCCCGGGGTCGAGTACGTGGGCGTATCCCGCAAGATCGAGGAAGAAGGCGCGCGCGAGCGGCTCAGGGCGCTGGCCGAGGACTGCCGCCCGGCCGGTATGGGCCTGATCGTGCGCACCGCCGCGAAGGACGCGCCCGAGGAGGCGATTCGCGAGGAGGCGGCGCAGCTGGCCGAGGCCTGGGAAAAAATCTCCGTGCGCGCACAGCACTCGACCGCGCCCGCCCTGATTCATCAGGACGAGGATCTGGTGCGCCGCGCCGTGCGGGACATGCTCTCGCCCGAGGTCGTCGAAATCCGGGTGGACAACCGGGCGCAGTACGAGCAGCTCCGCGCGCTGTGCGAGGAACGCGCGGACATCGTGCGCCTGCACGAGAACCCCACGCCGCTGTTCGCCTTCTTCGGCCTCGACTCGAAGCTCGAGAAGGCCTGCGCGCGCCGGGTATGGCTTAAGTGCGGCGGGTATCTGGTGATCGACCACACCGAGGCGCTGACGGTCATCGACGTGAACACCGGCAAGTTCGTGGGCGCGCAGTCGCTGGACGATACCGTGCTGCGCACCAACTGCGAGGCGGCGAGGGAGATCGTGCGCCAGCTCAGGCTGCGCGACGTGGGCGGCATCGTCATCGTGGACTTCATCGACATGACGCGCAGGGAGGATCAGCACAAGCTGCTGGAAGCTCTGCGCGAGGAGCTGAAAAAAGACCGCACGAAGACCAATCTGGTGGGGCTGACCGAGCTGGGGCTGGTGGAGCTGACCCGCAAAAAGCTCCGGCAGCCGCTCTACACGCTGACCCGGCGCACCTGTCCCCGCTGTCAGGGACTGGGAACCATCCCCAGCGAGGAGGAGCTGGCGCTGTCCGCGCTTCATCAGCTGCGCGTCAAGGCGGCGCACCTGAACGCGGACTGCTGGCTGATGACCGCGTCGCAGTCGGTGGCGGGACAGCTTCTGCTGCTCGACCCACCGGAGGGACTGACCGTCTACGTCTGCGCGCAGAGCGGCCGGCTGGACGAGAACACCCAGATCGACGCCGCGGCGCCTGAACAGCTGCCCGCGAAGGCGAAGCGCATGACCACCTCGAAAGAAAAGGAGTAAACGCGTTTGAAAGAGAGAAAAATCGTCCCGCCGCAGGAGCTCGAGGCGCAGAAGGCGTATGCCCGCGCCGTGAAGGACGCGCTTGGCGGCCGGGAAATGAAATACTGCATCGTGACGCTGGGCTGCCAGATGAACGCGCACGATTCCGAGACCATCGCCGGCATGCTCGACGAGATGGGCATGACCCCCACCGAGCGGCGCGAGGACGCGGATCTGGTGCTCTACAACACCTGCTGCGTGCGCGAAAACGCCGAAAACAAGGCCATGGGCAACGTGATCTGGCTCAAGGAGCTCAAGGCGGTCAAGCCGGACATGATCATCGGCGTGGGCGGATGCATGATGCAGGAAAAGGGCATGCTGGAAAAGGTGGCCTCGTATCCGTTCATCGACCTGGCCTTCGGCACGCACAACCTGCACCGCCTGAGCGAGCTGCTCTGCCGCGTCATCGTGGAGAAAAAGCGCGCCATCGAGGTGCTGGACGACAAGGGCGTCGTCTGCGAAGGCCTGCCCGTGCACCGCGCGAGCCGCTTCATGGCCTATATCAACATCATGTATGGCTGCAACAACTTCTGCTCCTACTGCATCGTGCCCTACGTGCGCGGCCGCGAGCGCTCCCGCGACATGCAGAACATACTCGATGAGGCGCAGCAGCTGGTGGACAGCGGCGTGCAGGAGATCATGCTGCTGGGGCAGAACGTCAATTCCTACATGGGCGGCGGCGCGCACTTTGCGGAGCTTTTGTACCGCCTGGACAGGATGGGCGTGCCGCGCATCCGGTTCATGACCTCGCACCCCAAGGATCTGTCCGACGAGCTGATCGCCTGCTACGGCGAGCTTCCGCATTTGTGCAGGCAGCTTCACCTGCCGGTGCAGGCGGGCAGCAACCGAATCCTTCAGCAGATGAACCGGCGCTACACGCGCGAAAAGTACCTGGATCTGGTCGAGCGCATCCGCAAGGTCTGCCCGCAGGTGGGCCTGACGACCGACCTGATCGTGGGCTTCCCGGGCGAGACGCTCGCCGAGTTCGAGGAAACCGTGTCGCTGGTCGAGCAGGTTCGCTACGACTCGGCCTTCACCTTCATCTATTCGCCGCGCGAGGGCACCGTGGCCGCCCGCATGCCCGACGACACCCCGGCCGAGGAAAAGAGCCGCCGCATACAGCGCCTGATCGACGCGCAGCAGAGGATCAACTTCGAGGTCTGCACGCAGCAGATCGGCCGCACGGAAGAGGTGCTGGTCGAGTCCGAAAGCGCGCGCGACGCGGGCTGCGTGTGCGGCAAGACCGGACGCGGCCACATGGTCAACTTCGCGGGGGACACTGCGCTGATCGGGCGCTTTGCCCAGGTGGAGATCACCTCCGCCGGCCGCAACACCCTGCGCGGCAGGCTTCTTGCCGTCCGCTAGTATTTTTAAGGAGGAAACGAATCATGAACGAGGTTATGGAAAAGACCCGCGAGCTGGGACTCGCGATCCTGAACAGCGATATTTACAAGGAAATGAAGGTCGCCGAGGACAAGGCCATGGAAAACGCGCAGGCCGCCGCCGTGATGGGCGAGTATCTGGAGCACCGCGCGGCTCTTGAAAACCTGATGCAGCAGAACAAGCCCGACGCCGACAAGATGAGCGAGGAATCCCGCGCGATGGAGGAGCTGCAGGCGCAGCTCAACCAGATCGGCGACATCACGGCCATGGGCGAGAAGCGCGCCGCCTTCACCGAGATGATCAACCAGGTCAACGGCCTGCTCAAGACCATCATCACCGGCGAGGAGCCCACCGAGGGCGGCTGCACCGGCTCGTGCTCGACCTGCGGCGGCTGCTGCCACTAAACCTACACACCCAACCCGAGGCAGGAGGAAACGAAAGCTATGGCGCTCTCGCCAATGATGCAGCAATACCTGGACACCAAGCAGCAGTACCCGGACGCGGCGCTTCTGTTCCGCGTGGGCGACTTCTATGAACTGTTTTTCGACGACGCCGAGTGGGTGTCGCGCGAGCTGGAGCTGACGCTGACGCGCAAGGACTGCGGCCTGAGCAAGCCCGCGCCCATGTGCGGCGTGCCCTATCACGCGGTGGACGCTTACGTGGCCAAGCTGATCGAAAAGGGCTACAAGGTGGCCATCTGCGACCAGATGGAGGATCCCGCGCAGGCGAAGGGCCTGGTCGAGCGGGCGGTGACGCGCGTCATCACGCCGGGCACCGCCGTGGAATCGTCCATGCTCGACGAGCGCCGGGCCAGCTACATCATGGCGATACTGGTGCAGAAGGACAAGGCGGGCGCGGCGTTCTGCGACGTGTCCACCGGCGAGTTCTACCTGTACCAGTTCGACGACGCAAAAAACCGCCTGCGCGACGAGCTGAGCCGCGTGGAGCCGCGCGAGCTGCTGGTGTGCGACCAGGAATACTTCATTCCCTACAGCGCCCAGATTCCCATGCTCACCCCGCTGCCCGAGGAGCGCTTTCACTACGCGCAGGCGGGCAAGGCGCTCATGGAGCACTTCCACGTGCAGAAGGTCGCCGAGCTGAACGTCGAGGGCTGCCGTCTGGGCGTGTGCGCGGCGGGCGCGCTGCTGACCTACCTGCTGGAAACCCAGAAAAACGCCTTAAAGCACATCCTGACCCTGAAAATCTACCAGCCGAACCGCTACATGGCGCTCGACGCCATCGCGCGGGGCGCGCTGGAGCTGACCGAGTCGCTGCGCGGCGGGCGCGGCCGGAAGGGCTCGCTTCTGTGGCTGATGGACAAGACGGTCACGGCGATGGGCAGCCGCATGCTGCGCAGCTGGATCGAGCAGCCGCTGATCCTGCCGGACGAGATTGCCGCGCGGCAGGACGCGGTCGAGTACTTCCTGAACGATCCCTTCCGCCGGGACACGCTGCGCGAGGCGCTCGAGCCGGTGCGCGACGTGGAAAGGCTCTTAAGCCGCATCGCCTACGACACGATCAACGCCCGCGACTGCCTGGCGCTGCGCGCGTCTCTCGAGGCGCTGCCGCTGCTTTGCCAGACCCTCTCGGGCGACGCGCCGCCGATGGTTCAGGATCTGCGCACGCGGCTTTCGCCCCTGCCCGAGGTGACCGACCTGCTCGAGCGCGCCATCAGCGAAAAGGCCGGCATTTCGCTCAAGGACGGCGACATCATCGCCGACGGCTACAACGCCGAGCTGGACGAGCTGCGCGCGGCGCGAACCGAGGGCGCGAAGTGGCTGTCCGACCTGGAGGCGCGCGAGCGGGAGCAGACCGGCATCAAAAACCTGAAGGTGGGCTTCAACCGGGTTTTCGGCTACTACATCGAGGTCACGAAGTCGTTTTACGACCAGGTGCCCACGATGCGCTACGTCCGCAAGCAGACGCTGGCCTCGGCCGAGCGCTTCATCACCGAGGAGCTCAAGGAGCTTGAAAAGAAGATCCTGGGCGCGGAGGATCACGCGACCCGGCTGGAATATCAGCTGTTCCTGGGCGTTCGCGAGTTTCTGAGCGCGCATATCGTGGAGCTGGCGCGGGTGGCGCACGCGCTCAAGGAGCTGGACGCGCTCCTGTCGCTCGCCCAGTGCGCGGCGGATTACAGCTATGTACGCCCTTCCTTCAACCAGGAGGGCGTGTACGAGATTCAGAACGGGCGGCACCCGGTGGTCGAGCAGGCGATCGGCTCGGACAACTTCGTGCCCAACGACACGCACATGAGCCGCGAGGGCCGCATGATGGTCATCACCGGCCCCAACATGGCGGGCAAGAGCACCTACATGCGGCAGGTGGCGCTGATCGTGCTGCTGGCGCACATCGGCAGCTTTGTGCCGGCCGACTCGGCGAATATCTCGATCACCGACCGCATCTTCACGCGCATCGGGGCGTCGGACGATTTGTACGGCGGCCAGTCCACGTTCATGGTGGAAATGAGCGAGCTGGCGAACATCCTGAAGCACGCCACGAGCAAAAGCCTTCTGATACTGGACGAGGTAGGCCGCGGCACCAGCACCTTCGACGGCCTGTCCATCGCCTGGGCGGCGGTCGAGCACATCGCGGACGAAAAGAAGTGCGGCGCGCGGACGCTGTTCGCTACTCATTACCACGAGCTGTCCGAGCTGGAGGGGCACCTGGAGGGCGTGGTCAACTACCGCATCACGGCGGTCGAGAAGGGCAGCGAGGTCATTTTCCTGCGCAAGATCGTGCCCGGCGGCGCGGACAGGAGCTACGGCGTGGCGGTCGCGGGACTTGCGGGCCTGCCCAAGTCGCTCATCATGCGCGCGCGCCAGATCATGGCCCGGCTCGAGGTAGACGACGAGACCAGCGCGATCGGGCAGAGCATACTCGATAACCGCAAAAACGGCGGCGACCGGCAGATGAGCCTGACCGACTTCCAGCCGATGGAGCTGGTCGAGGAAATCCGCAAGATCGACGTGATGTCCATGTCGCCGATCGACGCGCTGAACACGCTGTTTACCCTGGTAGAAAAGGCGAGGAGGATTTAACGCATGCCCATTCGCGTACTGGACGCCGCGACGGTCGGACGAATCGCGGCTGGCGAGGTGGTGGAGCGGCCCGCTTCCATCGCGAAGGAACTGATTGAGAACGCGATGGACGCGGGGGCGACCGCCGTGACCGTGGAGATTAAAGACGGGGGCGTTAACTACCTGCGCGTCACCGACAACGGCTGCGGCATCGCGCCCAGCGAGGTGCGCCTGGCCTTTGAAAACCACGCCACGTCCAAGATCTCCTCAGGCGACGAACTGGCCGACATTCGCACGCTGGGCTTCCGCGGGGAGGCGCTGCCGTCCATCGCCTCGGTCTCGCGCGTGACCATGACCACCCGCAAAAAGGACGCGGACGCGGGCTGCAGGATCACGCTGGAGGGCGGGCGCGTCACCGACCTGTCCGCCGCGGGCTGCCCGCAGGGCACGACGATCGTCGTTCGCGATCTGTTCTTCAACACGCCGGTTCGCCGCGAGTTTCTGAAAAAGCCGTCCACCGAGGGCGGCGCGGTCGCCGACCTGGTCGCCAAGATGATCCTGGGGAACCCCAAGGTCTCCATTCGCCTGATCAGCGCCGGGCGCACCGTCTATCACAGCTACGGCGACGGGGACGTGCGCCACGCGGCGCTGACCGTGTATGGGCGCGAAACCGCCGGACAGCTGGTTTCGATCGACGAGGCGGAGGGCGCGCTTCGCCTGAGCGGGCTGATCGGCGTGGGGGAGCAGGCGAGGTCGAACCGCGCGCATCAGTTCTTCTTCATCAACGGGCGCGTCGTGCGCTGCCCGCAGCTGTCCCAGGCGCTGGAGGAGGCGGTTCGCGGCCGCGTGATGATCGGCATGTATCCGATGTGCGCGCTCAGCCTGACCCTGCCGGCCAACTCGGTGGACATCAACGTGCATCCCAGCAAGCTGGAGGTGCGCTTCCGCGACGAGGCGCTGGTACATGAGCGCGCCCTGGCGCTGATTACGCGCGCGCTGGACACCGGCAGGATGCTGGACGTGCAGCGGATTGAAGAGGAAAAGAAGGACAACCTGCCGCACAGCACCGTGCGCGTGGAGCAGCCCGCGCCGCCCGTCCAGGCCGGAGTGAAGCCGGCGGAAGCGCCCGCGCAGCCTGCGGAAGGTATACCTGTGCCTGAAAAAGCCGCGCCGATCGGCGTTCTGCGGGAGGATCCCGCGCCGCTTCCGCGCTGGACGCCCCCGAGCGCGCCCTTTACCTGGACGGAGCCGGTCAAAAAGGCCGAGCCCACGCCGCCGCCCGTGCAGGAGATTCTGCCTGCCGTGGCCGATGCGCGCCCCACGGCGCCCGCGCCCCAGCCGCAGAAGGAAAAGACGCCCGCGACGCTCGTGGGCGGCCTGCGGATTATCGGGGTGTACGCAAACACCTACATCCTGGCCGAGGCGGGGGACATGCTGCTGCTGATCGACCAGCACGCGGCGCACGAGCGGCTGCTCTACGAGCGCTTTTCCAGGGCGCTTTCCATGGGACAGGCCTCCCAGCAGCTGCTCACGCCCATCACGCTCGACCTGTCGCCCGCCGAGTGCGACGCGCTGATGCGCAACCGCCAGCTGCTCTTTGAGGCGGGCTACGAGATCGAGCCCTTCGGCGAGCGCAGCGTCCGCGTGACCGCCGTGCCGCACGTGCTGGGCCAGGCCGACATGAGCCTGCTGTTTATGGAGCTGATCGACCAGCTGGAGCGGCTCAAGTCCGCCACGGTCGAAAAGCGCCGCGCCGAGGTCATACAGGCCAGCTGCAAGCACGCGGTCAAGGGCGGCGACGAGCTCACGCCGCCGGAAATCACCGCGCTGGTGGAGCAGATGCTCGCGACCGACGCGCCTTCCACCTGCCCGCACGGCCGGCCGGTCTACAAGGCCTTCACGAAGAACGAGATCGAGCGCATGTTCAAGCGTATTGTGTAATATATAAATAAGGATGGTGCCTATGCCGAAACCTCATCTGCTCGTCGTCGGCGGGCCGACCGCGTCCGGAAAGAGCGCCGCGGCCGTCGAAATCTGCCTGAAAACCGGCGGGGAGGTCATTTCGGCCGACTCGATGCAGGTCTATCGGGGGATGCGCATCGGCACCGCGCAGCCTGCGCCGGAGGAAATGCGGGGGATTGCCCATCGCCTGATCGGCTTTCTGCCGCCCGAGCAGCCGTTTACCGCCAACGCCTACCGCGAGGCGGCGCTGCCCTGCGTGCGTTCGCTGCTGGCGAGGGGAATCACACCGGTCGTGTGCGGCGGCACCGGGCTGTACATCGACGCGCTGACCCGACCCATGTCGCTGGCCAGCCCGAGCGACGAGCTTCTTCGCGCCCGGCTGCACGCCGAGGCGGAGGAGCCCGGGGGAAAGCGCGCGCTTCACGAGCGGCTGCGCGCCGTCGACCCGCAGTCGGCCGGGCGCCTGCACGAAAACGACCTGCGCAGGGTGATTCGGGCGCTGGAAATCTACGAGCTGACCGGGCGCACGATGACCGAGCAGATGGAGGAGGACAGCCGGCGCGAGGGCGACTTTGACGTGAGCCTGTACGCCCTTTCCTGGCCGCGGGAGCTGCTCTACGGCCGAATCAACCGCCGCGTCGACCGAATGATGGACGAGGGACTGGCCGGCGAGGTGCAGGCGCTGCTGGACGCGGGCGTGCCGAGGGACGCGACCGCCATGCAGGCACTGGGCTACAAGGAAATTGCCCAGGCGCTGTGCGGCGAGCGCACGATGCAGGAGGCCGTCGAGGCGGTCAAGCTGGGCAGCCGCCGCTACGCCAAGCGGCAGGAGACTTGGTTTCACAGAGACAAGCGCTGCGTCTGGCTGAGCGCCGAGGGAAAAACGAGCGCGGAGCTGGCGCAGGAAATACTGTATATCGAACGCGAGAAAGGATGCTATTGAAATGGATTACAGCGAAAAGGCGCGCCGGCTGGTGGACGAGGCGGAAAAGGACTGCCGCGCTGGCTTTGACCGCCTGGACGAGATCGAGCGGTACAACACGATGCGGATTCTTCAGTCCTTCCAGGCACACCGGGTGTCCGCGCGCCACTTCGCGCCCACGACCGGCTACGGCTACGACGACATCGGCCGCGACAACCTGTCGGATATCTGGGCGGAGCTGCTGGGCTGCGAGGCGGCGATCGTGCGCCCGCAGATCGCCTCGGGCACGCACGCGCTGGCGCTGTGCCTGTACGGCGTGCTGCGGCCGGGCGACGTGCTGCTGTCGGCCACCGGCAAGCCCTACGACACGATGGAAGAAGTCATCGGCATCAGCGGCAAGCCGGGCATGGGGTCGCTGAAGGACTACGGCGTCGGCTATGAGCAGGCCGACCTGCTCGAGGGAGGAAAAATCGACTTCGACCGCCTGCGCGAGCTGCTGAAAAACGAGCATGTGCGCCTGGTCGAGCTGCAGCGCTCCCGCGGCTACGACTGGCGGCCTTCCTTCACGATCGCGCAGATCGAGGAGGCCTGCGCGTTCATCCATTCGCTCCGGCCAGACGTGGCCGTGATGGTGGACAACTGCTACGGCGAGTTTACCGAGGAAAGGGAGCCGGGCCACGTGGGCGCGGATCTCATGGCCGGCTCGATGATCAAGAATCCGGGCGGCGGACTGGCGCCGACGGGCGGCTATGTGGCCGGACGCAGGGATCTGGTGGAGCTGGTGGCCTGCCGGCTGACCTCGCCGGGCATCGGCGCGGAGGTCGGCTCCTACGCGGGCAGCTATCAGCCGTTTTATCAGGGACTGTTCCAGGCGCCGCATACCGTGATGCAGGCGGTCAAGACCGCGATACTGGCCGCGCGCACCTTCGAAAAGCTGGGCTTTGAGGTCAATCCGCGCTACGACGAGGCGCGCTGCGACATCATCCAGGCCATCCGCTTCGGCAGCGCCGACAAGCTGATTTCCTTCATTCAGGCCATTCAGCGCTACTCGCCGGTGGACAGCGAGGCGGTTCCCGAGCCCTGGGACATGCCGGGCTATCAGGATCCGGTCATCATGGCGGCGGGCACCTTCGTGGCGGGCGCTTCGATCGAGCTGAGCGCGGACGCGCCGGTGCGCGCGCCGTACATCGCTTATATGCAGGGCGCGCTGACCTACGCACACGGCCGTCTGGGCGTGGAGGGGGCGGCGCAGGCCGTCCTGGAGAAGCTGGGCTGAGTTAAAAAACCGCGCCGGCTCCCGAAAGAAGGGAGCTGACGCGGCATATCCGTTCAGAACGCGCGGTACAATCCGACGACCAGGCCGAGCACCGTCACTTCGCGCGCGTAAATCGGCTCCATGAAGCGGTTTTCAGGCTGCAGGCGCACGCGATCCGGCTCGTAGTAGATGCGCTTGACCGTGGCCTCGTCCTCGATCATCGCAATCACGATCTGGCCGTTTTCCGCGGTACTCTGCTGACGAACCAGCAGGATGTCGCCGTCGAAGATGCCCGCCTCGATCATGCTTTCACCCTCGACGCGCAGCGCGAACACCGTGCCGTTTCCGGCCCATTCGGCAGGTATCGCCAGCTCGTCCTCGATGTTTTCTATCGCGAGAATGGGCTGACCGGCCGTTACCTTGCCCACGAGGGGCACCTCCCGCGTCTGCGGCGCGCGCGGAGCGGAGGGGGGATCCGCAAGCGTCATGGCGCGCGGCTTGGTCGGGTCGCGGTGAATCAGTCCGGCCTCCTCCAGTCGGGTCAGGTAGCCGTGCACGGTGGATGGAGAGCGAAAGCCCACTGCGCTGCAGATTTCACGCACGGACGGCGGATACCCCTTCGTCTGTATTTCTTCGCGTATAAACGCAAGGATTTTTTCCTGATTCGCGGCGTGATTCGTCGTGCGCATGGGCAAACACCTCCATTGGATGGCTTGATGAAGTCAGTATACCATACCTGGCCGAAAAAGTCAAACACATGTTCGAATTTAACCTTGGGAATTCGAGTACAAATGAACGGCAAACCAATAGGCGAGAGGAGCGAGGCAGTCATGCCTGAACAGAAAAGAAAGCTGTGCGTGCTCGACGAGACGCGCGAGTGTATCGAATGCGGCGAATGCAACCGATGCGACCTGGATCCCAACAAGATCTGCGACAACTGCATGAAGTGCCTGAAGACGACCGGCGCGGATTACCTGGCCATCGAAATCGACGACGTGCTGACCACCGAAAACGATGACGAGGCCCAGTGAGGCGCCGCCGGTCAGCGCGCAGGCATGCCCTCGGGCGCTGTGGGGGATCTCCGCGGAACTATTCGCAAAAGAAAACTTTTACGAATAGTTGGTGGAAGGAAAGCCCGCCAAGTGCTAAAATACCTCCGTAAAGGCGTTTTGAGCCGCTTTTTCGGAGGTGTTTTTCATGCCGCAGGAATTGACCTATGTGCAGCAACGCGACCGCAAAAACCTTGAAGAGATTCGCGCGTTTCTGATGAAGCTGCCAACCTCGTGCACGTTCTTCATCCAGTCCATCGAAGAAACCACGACCACGCTGACCCGGCTGGGCTACGTGCGCGACCTTCACTTGTTTTTCCGCTTCCTGACGACCGAAATCGCCGAGTTTGGCGACAAGTCGATCGCCGGACTGACCGACGACGACCTGAAATACGTCACCGGCCAGCACGTCGCGCTCTATGCGCAGTTCCTGTCGCTGTACATCGACGATCAGGAACGCGAACAGGTCAACCGCGAAAACGCCAAGATGCGCAAGCTGGCTTCCCTGCGCAGCTATTTTCAGTTCATGTTTAAGGACGGTCGGATTCCGGCCAACGTGGCGCAGCTGATTGATTTACCTAAACTTCACGAAAAGCCAATCCTGCGCCTGGAGATCGACGAGGTGGCCCGCATGCTCGACGCGGCGCAGTCCGGTTCGGCGCTTTCGCCCCAGCAAAAGGCCTTCCACGAGCACACCAAAGCGCGCGACCTGGCCATGCTGACGCTCTTCCTGGGCACCGGCATCCGCGTCAGCGAGTGCGTCGGGCTGAACCTTGAGGACGTGGACTTTTCAAACAACAGCTTCCTGGTCACGCGCAAGGGCGGCGCGCAGGTCATTTTGTACTTTTCGGACGAGGTGGCGCAGGCGCTCAGGGCCTATCTCGCCCTTCGCCGGGAAATGCATCCCCTGCCCGGCCATGAAAACGCCTTCTTTTTATCCATACAAAATAAAAGGATGGGCGTGCGCTCGGTCGAAAACATGGTCAAGAAGTACGCGCTGATCGCCGCGCCGCTCAAAAAACGGCTCAGTCCGCACAAGCTGCGCAGTACCTTCGGCACGAACCTGTACCACGAGACCGGCGACATTTACCTGGTCGCCGACGTGCTGGGTCACTCGGACGTAAACACCACCCGAAAGCATTACGCCGCCATGTCGGACGACAGGCGGCGCATGGCGGCGAAGGCGGTCAAACTGCGGGACGACCCCGGGGATGAACCGCCCAAGGATACGGATGAGTAGCCTCAGACCGCGCTGCCCCTGGCCCTGATCGCCCCGGTGGCCAGCTGGTCGCAGCGGTTGTTTTCCACGTTGCTGGCGTGCCCCTTGACCTTGACGAAGGTCACGTCGTGCGTCTTCGTCAGCTCAAGCAGTATTTTCCAAAGATCCTGGTTCTCGACCGGCTTTTTGTCGCTCTTGAGCCAGTTATTTTTTTGCCAGGAAACCAGCCAGCGCTGCAAAAAGGCGTTGACCAGGTAGGCGCTGTCCGAGTAGAGCGTGATTTTGCAGGGCTCCTTCAGCGCGCGCATCGCCTTGATGGCGGCGGTCAGCTCCATGCGGTTGTTGGTGGTGACCGGCTCGTAGCCGCTCATTTCCCTGCGCATGTCGCGGTAAAGCAGCACCGCGCCCCAGCCGCCCGGGCCGGGATTGCCCGAGCACGCGCCGTCGGTATAAATCGTCAGTTCTTTCAAGGCGCTTCCTCCAGATCAGTACGACTTGACCAGGTTGGTGCCGTCCGACCAGAGCCGCTCCAGGCTGTAGTACTCGCGCTCCTGCTCGTGGAAGATGTGTACCAGCACGCCGCCGTAATCCAGCACGTACCAGCGCGCCTCGCGGCCGCCTTCCTTGCGCACCGCGGAAATCCCCTCCGCGGCCAGCTTATCCTCCAGATCCTCGGCCATCGTGCGCACCTGCACCGTGTTGCGGGCGCTGGCGATCACGAAATACTCGGCAATCGAGGTCAGATTCGCCACGTCCAGCACCAGAATGTTTTCGGCTTTCTTGGAGTCCAGAAACTCCGCGATTTTGAGAGCCAGCTCTTTCATAAATCGTTCTCCTTTATTCGTGTTCGTCTCTGAGCTGATCCTTGGCCAGCTCAATTGTTCGGGGATGCAGCTTTTTGCCGCGCTTGGCCACGTAGGCGGCGCTGAGCGAGGCGGCCAGCCGAACTGCGCCAGTCAGGTCGTTGGGCGCGAGCGCGCGGATTTTCTCCAGGCCCGGGAAATACGCGCGGGTCGGCTCGATCATGTCGGCCAGGTACACCACCTTTTCAAGCGGCGTCATGTTTCTGCGGCCGGTCGTGTGCCAGCGGATGGCGGAAAGCACCTGCGGGTTGTTCACGTGATACTGCGTCCGGGCCAGCACCGCTCCGGCGGGCGCGTGCAAAAGCGCGGGCATGCTCAGCTCCAGTTCGTCGGCCGAGACGCCGCCGGTCTTAATCAGGTGCAGAAGCGTCGGCGCGTCCATGCCCTTGGCGCAGTCGTGCAGCATACCAGCCAGATGCGCCTGCACAGGGTCTACGCCGTGCCTGAACGCCAGCCACAGCGCCGTTTCGGCCACCGACAGCGTATGCCGGAAGCGATACTCGGACAGCGTCTGCTGCAGCCTGCGCGCCATCTGGCTGTACTCATGGCCGTACAGGCCGTGGTGCGCGATGTAGTCGCACACGCTCGGGCACAGCTGCTCGCCCACCTTTTCTCCCTTGCCCAGCTTCTCGCGAATTTCCGTCGAAGAAACCTCCGGGCCACAGCCCACGGTCAGAAATACCTGAAGGCCAAGCGTCTCGTGAAGGCGCGCCGCCTGAGCGAGCAGCTCCTCCCGCCTCTCGCCCGCGCGCGGCACGGCGATCATCTCGCAGACCTCGTGCAGGCGGTTCGCCTCGCGCCAGGAAGGCACCTGGTAGAGCGTGTCGCCGCCGATGATGTAGCACAGCCGATCCTCGGGGTGCATTTCCCGCATCTGGCGCAGCGTGTCGATCGTGTAGGTCGTGCCCTCGCGCTCCACCTCGAGATCACAGGCCTGCGCGCCCTGCTCGCCCAGCGCCGCGAGTATGGTCATGTTCAGGCGGGCACGCGCAGCGGTCAGCCTGCTCTTGTGCGGCGGCTGGCCGTCCGGAAGCAGCAGCACAAGGTCGAGTCCGCCCTCTTCACGCGCCGTGCGGGCGATGGAAAGATGCCCGGCGTGTATGGGGTCGAACGTGCCGCCCAGTATTCCTATCTTGCGCATGGTGTGTTTTCTCCATCTTTTATCATATGATCTACTATTATACACCATTTTCTCGCCGGATGGAAGCATGTTTTCGGTAAAATGGGTCATGCTTTTTTAAGAATATCAAAACGAGGTGACGCGGCATGGGCAGACACATCGACCGGGCGCTGGTTTCAGGCCTGCTGACCGGGCTGTTTTTCTGCGCGCTGAGGGGCTTCGTGCGCACGATTCCGGTGTGCATGCTGTTTTCGTTCCTGTTCGGAGCGGCGCTGTATCGCCTGAGCAGGCGGCTCGAGAACGGCTCCAGGCGCCTGAAGCGGCGCAAAAGGACACGGCGGGCCGAGGCTTACCTGGACGCGCTGGTGCTGCGTCAGGCCGACGAGCAGGCGCTGAAAAGCGTGCTTCCCGAGGGCGCGGCGCTGCTTCTTCGCCTGCCGGACAGTGCGCTCGGCCGCGACGAGGTGCTCTCCCGCTGGCGCGAGGCAGGTTCTCCGCTGACGCTGGCCGTCACCTGCGCCATTCCCCGCCAGACGGCCGAGTTTGCGTCCAGTCTGCCTGAGCCGCAGATTGCGCTGATCGGTCGGAGCGAGCTGATCCGCCGCCTGGCGCGCTCCCCCGTTCCCCTGCCCGACCGTCCCCTGCCCCGGCTTGCCTTTCGCGCGCGCCTTGCGCAAATGCTGCAAAAAAACCGCCTAGGCATGCTCGGAAGCTGCCTGTACGGCGGTATATTGCTGTGTCTCTATCTGCTGACCGGGGTGGGCGCGTACCTGATCGGCTCGTTGTGCCTGATTGCGATCGGCGGCGTAACCCTTTACGTGCGCAGGCGCTCCTGACGGGCGCTCAGCCCAGCGCGTCCAGGTCGATCTTGGAGTCCTTCCTGGCCTTGCGATAGACCACAAACCTGCTGCCGATCACCTGCACCGGCTCGCAGTGTACGCGCTCACACAGCTCCTGACAGGCCTCGCGGGCGTTCATCGGCGCGGTTTCAAGCACCGTGACCTTGATCAGCTCGCGGGCCTCCAGCGCGTCCCAGGCCTGCTTGCACAGGTTGGGGCCGATGCCTTCCTTGCCGATGTGCAGGATGGGCTGCAGGGTATTTGCCATCGCGCGCAGCGCGGCACGCTGTTTTGTCGTCATAAGTGTATTCCTCCGTTTTTATTCCACAAAGTCGAATTCCATGTCGGCGATGGAGACGGTCGTGCCCTCCTTTGCGCCCGCCTCGCGCAGCGCGTCGATCACGCCCCAGCGGCGCAGCGTGCGGTGGAACCAGTTGATCGAGTCCTCGTCGCCGAAGTTGACCGAATCGATCAGGTGATCCATGCTCGGGCCGGAGACCACGAACACGTCGCCCTGACGGGTGATTTCGAAGGACTGCTCCGCCAGCTCCTCGCAGGGCATTTCCTCCACGAAGCGCTGAACCGGGGGCAGCTCGCGCAGCTTCTGCGCCACGGCGCGCATGAGCTCGGGGAAGCCCTGCCGGGTGGCCGCGCTGATCGGGAAGATCGGGACGTCCGTGCCCTCGAGCTTCTCCTGAAGGCGCCTGAGGTTCTCCTCGCTGCCGCCCAGGTCGATCTTATTGGCCGCCACGATCATCGGGCGGTTTTTGAGGTCGCCGTAGCGCTCCAGCTCCGCCATGATCACGTCGAAATCCTCGAGCGGGTCGCGGCCCTCGCTGCCGGAAATATCCAGCACGTGCACCAGCAGCCGGGTGCGCTCGACATGCCTGAGGAAATCGTGTCCCAGGCCCACGCCCTCGGCCGCGCCCTCCACCAGGCCGGGGATGTCGGCCATGACGAAGCTGTCGCCGTCCTGGCGCACGATACCCAGGTTGGGCACCAGCGTGGTGAAGTGGTAGTTGGCGATCTTGGGACGCGCCGCCGTGACCACCGAGAGAATCGTGGACTTGCCCACGTTCGGAAAGCCCACCAGACCCACGTCGGCAATCGACTTGAGCTCCAGCACCAGCTCCATCGGCTGGGTCTTTTCGCCCGGCTTGGCGAAGTTGGGCGCTTGCCGGGTAGGCGTGGCGAAGCGCGCGTTGCCGAAGCCGCCGTTGCCGCCGCGCAGCAGCGTGCGGGGCTTGCCCGGCTCGCACAGGTCGAGCAGCACCCGGCCGGTCGCCTTATCCGAAATGACCGTGCCCACCGGGGCCTCGATCACCAGCGGCTCGCCGCTCTTGCCGCGGCAGCGTCCAGCCGCGCCGTCCGCACCGTTTTCCGCCTCGAAGCTGCGCCTGAAGCGAAAATCCATCAGCGTGTGCATGCGGTCGCTGGCCACGAAGACCACGTCTCCCCCGCGCCCGCCGTCGCCGCCGTCCGGGCCGCCGGCCTGCACGAACTTCTCCCGGTGAAAGGAGACGCAGCCGTTTCCTCCGTTGCCCGCCTTGCAGCGGATGTTGACCGAATCGACAAACAGTGCCATATCTAATCCTCCGTTTGGGGTGTTTTTGAGTACTCGCACAGGCCGTCCGCCAGCGGACAGTGCGCACAGTCGGGCTTTCTGGCGTGGCAGACGCGCCGCCCGTGCCAGATGATCAGGTGATGCGCGTGCGACCAGCGCTCCTTGGGCAGCAGCTCGCGCAGCTGCGTCTCGGTCTGGTTGGCGGTCGAGGCGTGCGCCAGGCCGATGCGGTTGGCCACCCGGAAGACGTGCGTGTCCACCGGGATCTGGTCGTCCCCGAAGGCGGCCAGCAGCACCACGCCCGCCGTCTTCTGCCCCACGCCCGGCAGGCTCATGAGCGCCTTGCGGTCGGCGGGCACCTGCCCGTCGTATCGCTCGACCAGCGCCCGGCAGGCCGCGACGATGTTCTTCGCCTTGCTGTGGTACAGTCCGCAGGACTTGATCAGCGGCTCGAGCTCCTCGGGCGTAAGCCGCGCAAGCGCCCTCGCGTCCGGGTACTGCGCAAACAGCGGCTCAGTCACCTGATTGACCCGCCGGTCGGTACACTGCGCGGAGAGTATCGTGGCGACCAGCGTCTCGAAGGGATTTGTGAAGTGCAGCTCGGCCTTCGCCTCGGGATAAAGGCTCTCCAGCGCGTCCAGTACGCCCTTCACCTGCTCCGCGTTCATCTTTCGTGCCTCCTTAGGACAAGTACTTCTATTATACGCGAATTTATCGCGCGCGCCAACCCATCCGATGTTATATTTTCATTTTGACAGCGCGCTGAGTATGGTTTTTCCGTCGCGGAGCTCCACCTGGTACACGCCGATCAGGTTGCTGGGACGGTACCTGCGCAGAAGCGCCTGCACGTCCGCCGCCTGCCCGATCGGAAACTGCAGCGACAGGCCGCACCCCGCCGACACCTCCCTCGGAGTGGAAACCACGCGCACGGGGATTCCCTCCCGGTTGAAGACGCCTTCAAAGTGCATCACCTGCTGCCTGGATCGAAACGCCGCGATGCCGAACACGTTCATGGTGTGCCGCCTCCTCAAGGCGCATACTGTAGACCCTGCGCCAGTACACTGTATGGCGAGGCGAACGACCTGGTGCATGGAGGGATCGGTGATGGAAATCTATCTGGATAACGCGGCGACCAGTCACCCCAAGCCGCCCGAGGTGATCTCGGCGGTGTGCGAGGCGCTGACCGACCTGAACGGCAACCCGGGCCGCTCGGGGCATAAACGGGCGCTGGCCGGGGCACGGCGCATGAACGAATGCCGCGAGACGCTCGCCGGCTTCATCGGCTGCGGGCAGGTCAGCCGCCTGTCCTTCTGCTTCAATTGCACCGACGCGCTGAACCTGGCCATCAAGGGCGTGCTGCGGCGGGGCGACCACGTGGTCAGCACGCTTCTTGAGCACAACTCGGTGCTGCGCGTGCTGGAGGAGCTGCGCCGCGCCGGGCAGATCGAGGTCACGCTGCTCGAGCCGCGCGGGCACTTTGTGGAGCCTGAGCAGTTTGAAGGGGCGCTGAAGAAAAATACCCGACTGGCCGTCGTGACGCAGGCGTCGAACGTGACCGGCGCGCTTCAGCCGGCGGCGGCGATCTGTCAGGCCATGAAGCGGCGCGGCGTGCTCAGCCTGGTGGACGGGGCGCAGGCGATCGGTCACCTTCCGGTCGACGTGCGCGGCCTGGGATGCGACCTGTACGCCTTCCCGGGACACAAGGGGCTGCTCGGGCCGCAGGGCACAGGCGGACTGTACGCGGCCTGCGCGCTCCGTCCGCTGCGCGAGGGCGGCACCGGCTCGACCTCCGACCAGATGACCCAGCCGCGCGACCTGCCCGACCGCTATGAGAGCGGCACGATGAACCTGCCGGGGCTGAGCGGCCTGTGGGCGGGCGTAAGGCTCGTGCAGGCGCACCAGGCCGCGTACCTTCATAACGAGCGGGAGCGCACCGCCGAGCTGCTCGAGGGGCTGCGCGGCCTGCCCGGCGCGACCGTCTATGGCCCGCAATCCGAGGCCGACCGCGTGGGCGTGGTCAGTTTCAACCTGGGCGACTACGAGTCCTCCTTCGTGGCGGACTACCTCGACCGGCAGGGAATCGCGGTGCGCGGCGGGCTGCACTGCGCGCCGGGCGCACACCGACTGCTGGGCACGCTCTCCCGCGGCGCGGTTCGGGCCAGCGTGGGCAGGCTCACCGCTTCCGAGGAGATACAGGCCCTGCTGCGCGCACTCAGGGCGCTGGGGTAAGCGCCGGGTCTGAAGACGACTTTTCAAAGCGGAATCCGGCAAACCAAATGCCCCGGAGAAGCGGCGTTCTCCGGGGCGTTCGCATACGTTCAGGTCTTCTTTTCGCTTTCCGCGCGGATCACGTCCATGCTGTCCTTCACCGCGCCCGTGATAATCACGTTCGAAAAGGCGTATTTTTCGCCGTTCCAGGTGAAGGAGATCGGGTCGCCGGCAAACAGCGCGGAGAAAAAGCCGGTTTTCACGCGCAGGTCGGTGATTTCCTTCAGCGGAATTCGCTCAAGGCAGCTTCCGATGACGTGCTGCGCGTCGATTTCGCTGACGGTCAGCGTATTGCCCTTCACCGCCAGCAGCACGAGACCCTTTCTCGAACCGGCGCAGAAGGCCGCGTTCCGCTCGTCGCACAGGCCTGCCGCGCGAACCTTTTTGACGAAGGCCGCGCGCATCTTTTCTTTATAGCTCAGCATGCCGATCACCGCCTTATCGCTTCACGATCACGCCCACGCCGTCCGGCACGACGGTCACGGTCGCATCCCTGCCCACGAACTGCTCGGCGAGCGCCATCGCCTGCTCCGGCGTGCCCGCCCAGGTCATGTGCATGTCCTCGACCAGCCTGCGGTTTTCCTCGCCGGTCAGGAAAATGCACC
>CAKUFB010000007.1 GCA_934647145.1 uncultured Clostridia bacterium | reverse complement strand
AAAACTGGTGAGGGTGGCAGTGGCGGGGGAGCTTGCTTCCCCGTCCACCAGCTTGTCAAAACTTTTTTGACAAGCTGAAAAATCCCTCCAGTCAATCTGGAGGGATTTTCTTGTGCCGTATTGTCAAGGCTCTCCTGAAAGGGGAGCTGTCGCAGAAGGGCGACTGAGAGGTTCTCTCGAACGTTTCTTTCTTCCTTCCGTCACTGTGCGCCCTGCTGCGCGCGCTGCTGGTCGTAGGCCTCCCAGAGCGGGCGGTACTGAGCCACGGCGGCCTGATGCTCCTCGAGGGTCTTGCTGAAGGCCAGCTCGTCGGACGCGGGATCCTTGGAGCAGAAGTAGAGGTAGCCCTCCTTCAGGTAGAACTCGTTGGGATGCAGGGCGGCCTTGAGCGCGGCCTGGGACGGGTTGCAGATGGGGCCGACGGGCAGGCCGTCCACCACATAGGTGTTATAGGCCGACTGGATGGACAGCTCCTCGCTCGTGAGCACCAGCTTGCTGTTGCCGGTCAGGTAGTTGACGGTGGAGTCGCACTCGAGCCGCATGCCCGCGTTCAGGCGGTTGTGAAGCACGGCGGAGACCCGGCCGAAGTCGTCGGCGGTCGCGGCCTCCTTCTCGATGATCGAGGCCAGGATGATGACCTCGTCCTGCGAAAGGGTGGTCACGTAGCTGCCCTCCTCGGAGGCGCCCTCGGCGTAGAGCTTATCCATGACCACCTCGGTCTGGCTCAGCAGCGTGCGCAGCAGGCTCTCAGGCGAGGCGGTGGAGTAGACGCGGTAGGTATCGGGGGCGAGATAGCCCTCGAGCGCGTACTGCCGGCCGGTGTTTTCGCCGCCGGAGTAGGCGTTGATCAGCTGCGTGTAGTCGTTCTGGAAGACGGAGGCCTGATTGCACAGCGCAAGGAAGTCGTCCGCGCTGGAAATCGCGCCCACCCTGACGAAATACTGGGCGATGTCCCTGACCGTCCAGCCGGGGATGATGGTGATGGTGCGCTCGCGGCTGGAGGTGCCCGAGGAGAGCACGGCGGCGATCTGGGTGAAGGACATGCTGGGGGAGAGCTGGTACTCGCCCGACTGGATCTTGCTGGTCAGGCCCTGGAACTGGACGTAGGTCTTGAACAGCGTCTTGCTGCGCAGGAAGCCCTGCTCCTCCAGGTTGCGGGCGATGAGCGACACCGAGCTGCCCGATTCGATCTTGAAGGGCACGGTCGAGGTGTCGGAGTCGTCCATGGGCTTAAACAGCCTGTCATAGACCATCGTCCAGCCGCTCAGCAGCACGCCCGCGCAGATGAGCAGGCTGATCAGGCCGATGAGCACCGGCCGGACGAGGTTCCACAGCCAGGCGTACCAGTAAAAGCCGTACTCCCGCTCGCGGAGCAGAGACTGCTGGCTGTAGAGTTTTTTGGATAGGATACGACGCTTTTTCGCCATGTGAGCCTCCCGCGCCTACTGACCGGCGAGCATGTCCAGATTGATGCCGGCCACGTCGGCCAGGATTTTATAGATGTCCGCCAGCGTCTTCTGGAAGCGGAATTCGGCCAGCAGGTAGGCGCTCGCGTCCGGATTGAACTGCAAAAGGTTCGCGATGGCCTGCATGCGCTGCAGGCTTTCCTCCTCCATGCGTTCGCCCTGAGCCAGGCACAGCTGCATCTGATACTGCAGGCGCTTGTATTCGTCGAGCAGCGCCTTGTTCGTGTCGTCCGCGTAGGCCAGCTCCTTAAGGCGCATGTATTCCCTGTATTCGTCGCTCTCCTTGAGCGAGCGGGCGAGGGCGTGCGCCTGATCGTATACGTTCATGGGAAACACCTCCATATATAGGGGTTAGACGCGCCGCGTTCCCGGCTGGTTCCAGGCAATCAGATTTCGGAGATGATCGGCAGGATCATCGGGCTGCGCTTGAGGCTGGAATAGACGTAGCGCTGCAGCGCCTCGCGGATGGAGCTCTTGACCGCGTTCCAGTCGCCGCTGACGATGGTGGGGTAGGCCTTGAGCGCCTGAGCCACCGCCGCGCGCGCGCCATCGAACAGGTCGTCCGACTCGCGCACGTACACGAAGCCGCGGCTGATGATGTCCGGGCCGGAGACCACCGTGCCGGTCTCGTGATCCACGGCCAGCACCACGATGAGCAGGCCGTCCTGGGACAGGTGCTTGCGGTCGCGCAGCACCACGTTGCCCACGTCGCCGATGCCCAGGCCGTCGATGAGCACCTCGCCGCTGGCCACCGTGCCCGCCACGTCCATCGTCGCGCCGGTCAGCTCGATGACCTCGCCGTTCTGCGAGATATGCACGTGCTCGTCGTCCATGCCCAGCGTCCTGGCCAGGTTGGCGTGGTGGTACAGGTGGCGATACTCGCCGTGCACCGGGATAAAGAACTGCGGATGCACCAGCGTGTGGATCAGCTTGAGCTCCTCCTGGCAGGCGTGGCCGGAGACGTGTACCTCGGCGAGCGCCTCGTAGATGACGTTCGCGCCGGTGCGGTAGAGCTGGTTGATCACGCGGGAAACGGACTTTTCGTTGCCCGGAATGGGGGTGGCCGAGATGATGACCATGTCGGTGTTGCGGATGATCAGCTTTTTATGCTCGGCAAAGGCCATGCGCGCCAGGCCGGACATCGTTTCGCCCTGGGAGCCGGTCGTGATGACCACGATCTCGTTGTCGTCGTAGCGGTCGAGGTCGTCCGCGGAAATCAGCCGTCCCTCGGGAATGGTCAGCTCGCCCAGCTGCATGGCCACCTTGGACACGTTGACCATGCTGCGGCCGATCATGCACACCTTGCGGTTAAAGCGCACCGCCGCGTCGACCACCTGCTGAATGCGGTGGATATTGCTGGCGAACATGGCGATGATGATGCGCCCGTCCGCCTGCTGGAAGTATTTGGCGAAGGTCTCGCCCACCTTGCGCTCGCTCATGGTGTAGCCGGGGCGCTCGATGTTGGTCGAGTCGGCCAGCAGGGCCAGTACGCCCTGATTGCCCAGCTCGGCGAAGCGGCCCAGGTCGATCTTGTGATCGTCGATGGGGGTATAGTCGATCTTGAAGTCGCCGGTATGCACCACCGTGCCCACCGGCGTATGGATGGCCATCGACACCGCGCCGGTGATCGAGTGGGAGACGTGGATAAACTCCACGCGGAATGCGCCCGCCTCCACCACGTCGCCCGGACGGATCACGTTCATCTGGATGTTGTTGACGCGATGCTCCTTGAGCTTGTGCTCGATCAGCGCCAGCGTCAGCCGGGTGCCGTACACCGGGGCGGGAATCTGCGGCAGGATATAGGGACTGGCGCCGATGTGATCCTCATGGCCGTGTGTGATGAAATAGCCGCGCAGGCGCGAGGCGTTCTTTTCAAGGTAGGTTGTATCGGGGATGACCAGGTCTACGCCCGGCATGTCGTCGCTCGGGAAAATCGAACCCAGATCGACCACGATGATGTCGTTCTCATATTCGTAGACCGTCATGTTCTTGCCGATTTCGCCCAGTCCGCCCAGCGGAATGATGCGAAGCCGGGGCTGCTTCTTTTTTGATGCCACGACGAGGCTCCTTTCTGAAATGTGCTCTCCATTTCGCGAAAAATAAAAATTACCGACACCGGGCCGCGTTCAGGCTCGATGTATTGTCTTTGTAGACCCTTCCCGCCTGGCTCTCCCGCCGGGGAAGCATCTCTAAAACAGGCCGGCTTGCCGATCAACGCTCCGGCAAAGCCGACAGGGCTCAGAACCCTTTTGCCCTATTATATCACGGATCTGCGAGGAATAACAGGTCATTCATGTAATTTCTCGCCGGGTCGGCAGGGCCGACAGCCGCTTGCTGCCGCGGGTTCTGGCGACGAATTCGGGAAGCATAAACAGGACTTCCCGAATTCTGCGAATCCGCAAGCTTCCTTGCGGATTGATAGGCGGACACTGTCCGCCGCTGGCTGGGGGAGGCTCCGCTTCGCTTCGCGCTCCCCCAGACCCCCACCGAAGTTTGTCTGCTGTCGGCAGTGCCGACTGCCGCTTGCTGCCGCGTATCCTATCGACGACCGTTGGCCGCCATAAATTGGAGCGGCCAAGGTCTTCGAATCCGCAAGATTCCTTGCGGATTGACGGGCGGACACTGTCCGCCGCGGGCTGGCTGGGGGAGGCTCCGCTTCGCTTTGCGCTCCCCCAGACCCCCACCGAAGTTTGTCTGCAGTCGGCTGTGCCGACTGCCGCTCGCTGCCGCCGGTTCTGGCGACGAATTCGGGAAGCATAAATTGGACTTCCCGAATTTTTCGAATCCGCAAGTGCTCTTGCGGATTGACGGGCGGACACTGTCCGCCGGGCAGTGCCCGGTTCCGCTTGCTGCCGCCGGGTCTGGCGACGAATTCGGGAAGCATAAATTGGACTTCCCGAATTCTGCGCAGGTTGAACCCCTCTGCCTGCTTCGCAGGCACCTCCCCTTTCAGGGGAGGCATGTCGCCGCATCCATGGCTCCCCTGAAAGGGGAGCTGTCGCCGCAGGCGACTGAGGGGTCGGCGTCGCCTCGCTGGCCGGGCGCAGGCTCAGTCTGCCGCTCTCCGCACGCAGATTTTCAGCTGATCGCACCTTTTCATGGCGCGGCCCATGCGGCGCACGAGGAGCAGGCTCAGGGCGCAGAGCCCAAGCGCGCCCGCCGCGCAGCACAGATCCTGCGGCCAGGCGGCGAGGGACGAAATCCACGCGCCCAGCGCAAGCCCCAGACAGAAGGCGATAAAGGGCACGCCGTAGCCCAGCAGCGAGGCCTTTCCCACGCTGCCCTCCGGCAGGGTCAGCTCGACCGTTTCGCCCTCCCTGCCTTCAAAGCCCTCGGGCAGCTCGATGAGCTGGCGCTCGGCCTGGCCGTGAGCGCAGGCGCGGCACTGGGCGCAGGCCTCGCTGCGGATGGTCTGTGCCATCAGTCTTCCGTTTACGCGTACCAGCGTGGCCGTCTGGGTCATGCTTCATTCCCTCCCGAAACAAAAACCGCCGCACCAAATCGTATGCGGCGGGGTGTGAGCCAAAGGATTGTGAGCGATGTCTGTAAGCCGAGTTCTGTATTGGACGATCATCTGTCTGGACGCACGGTTGCCAGTGCGTTCAAGCGATTACCCGGGAGCGTGACGGGCCGCCATTGAATGCTCCCCTATCAATCTTGCACCAGGTGGGGTTTACAGAGCGGACAAGTCGCCATGCCGCTGGTGAGCTCTTACCTCGCCTTTCCATCCTTACCACCCGCTCGCGCGGGGGGCGGTATCTCTCTGTTGCACTTTCCTTGGAGTCGCCTCCACCGGGAGTTACCCGGCACCCTGCCCTATGGAGCCCGGACTTTCCTCAGGCATTGCTGCCTGCGACCGTCTGGCATCCTCACAATCGTTTCTATTTTATCATGCCGCCGCGCGCGCGTCAAGGGAAGCGCGCGGAAAAATCATCTTGCGCGCGGATTGAAACCGTGTTACAATAGGCGCATCGAACCCGCTATACCATGCGATAAGGAAAGGAATGAACAAAAATGGAAAGAATTCTCCGTACGGCGGTCATCGGCGCGAGCGGCATGGGCTGCTCACACATGAAGGCGGTGCGCGCGCACGAACGCGCCCGGCTGGCCGCGATCTGCGACGTCGACCTGCCCAGGGCGGAAAGCGCCGCCGCTGAAGTGGGCAATCCGGCCGTCTACGCCGATTACCGCGAGATGCTGGACAAAGAGGAGCTGGACGCGGTGGTGATCGTCACGCCCGACCGGCTGCACCGCGAGATGGCCGAGTATGCGCTGGGCAAGGGCCTGGACGTGCTGTGTGAAAAGCCGATGGCGCTGACCCTTGAGGACTGCCGCGCCATGGTGCGCGCGGCCGACGCGTCCGGCAGGCAGCTCATGGTCGGCCAGATCAGCCGCTATACCCCCGGCTTTTACAAGGCCAAGGAGATGATCGACCGGGGCGAAATCGGCGAGCTGTTCTTCGTGGAGAGCGAGTACGCCCACAATTACGAGAAGGTTCGCGGCACGAACGACTGGCGCGTCGATCCGCTGCGCTACGGCTTTCTGGGCGGCGGCTGCCACGCGGTCGACCTGCTGCGCTGGATCGCGGGCAATCCGGTCGAGACCATGGCCTACTCCAACCACAAAAACCTGCTCGACTGGCCGACCGACGACACCGTGATCTCCATCATGAAGTTCCCGAACAGCGTCCTGGGCAAAGTGTTCGTGTCCACCGGCTGTCATCGCGAGTACACCATGCGCAGCGTGTTCTACGGCACGAAGGGTACCATCATCACCGACAACAGCAACCCCTACATGACCGTGTTCAGGGACTCCAGTCCCGACGGCTTTACCGCGCCCGAGCGCGTGCCGATCGAGCTGGCCAGTCATAACACCTTCAAGGAATTCCAGGTCTTCGCCGACGCAGTCCTCTCCGGCGAAAGGGTGCCCACCGACGCCCGCGAGGGCGCGCGCACCGTCGCCGCCTGTCTGGCCTGCATCGAGTCCGCGCGGCTCGGCCGTCCGGTTTCCCCCGAGGAATTCTGAAGAGACGATCGAGAGGCGGCCTTTCTGACCGGGCAGTGCCCGGCTCCATTTGCTGCCGCGGAGCCATAAGAAATGCGGTTCATATGCAAGCAAACGAGAGAGGCCATATGATGCTCTTTGCCCCTCTCGAGCTCTCCCGGAAAGCACTTTGATCCACACAAGTATAATGTGGGAGAAATGCGGCTCCCCGAATGCGGCGCGGCACCCAAACAACGTGTATCGCCCCTCCCGGCATGGCGCTCGGAGGGGTTTCCTTTTTTGTAAAGGAAACCGGACGGCGGAAGCTGTTAACGCGCAGTCTAACTGTACATAATGACGGCCTGCCGTGAAACGGTTATAATCAGAGGACATGTGTTTTGAAAGGTGGAAAACCGAATGGAGAGAGAGAACAAGATGGGCTCGATGCCCGTCGGCAGGCTGATCATCAACATGTCGCTGCCGATGGTTGTTTCGATGCTGGTGCAGGCGCTGTACAACGTGGTGGACAGCGTGTTTGTCAGCCGCTTCAGCGAGCAGGCGCTCACGGCGGTGTCGCTGGCCTTTCCGGCGCAGAACCTGATGATCGGCGTGGCGACCGGCACGGGCGTGGGCGTGAACGCGCTGCTTTCCCGCGCGCTGGGCGAAAGGAATAAGGAGCGCGTGAGCAAGGTGGCCGAAAACGGCGTGTTTTTGGCGCTGGTGGGCTACGCGCTGTTCCTGGTATTCGGCCTGCTGGGCAGCCGGGCGTTCATCGCATCGCAGACCGATGTGCCCGAAATCATCAAAATGGGCGAAGAGTACCTGACCGTCTGCTGCGGCCTGTCCTTCGGTATTTTCGGCGAGATCATGTTCGAGCGGCTGATGCAGTCCACCGGCCGCACCTTCTATACGATGATCACCCAGGGCGTGGGCGCGATCTTCAACATCATCTTCGACCCGATCTTCATTTTCACGCTGAACATGGGCGTAACCGGCGCGGCGCTGGCGACGGTGCTGGGTCAGATCGTGGCCTTTGTTCTGGCGATCGTGCTCAACCATAAGCACAATCCTGACGTGCGCCTGTCCCTGAAGGGCTTCAGACCCGACCTGAGAATGATCGGCGAAATCTACGCCATCGGCGTGCCCTCGATCATCATGGTGTGCATCGGCTCGGTGATGACCTTCCTGATGAACAAGATCCTGATCGTGTACACGGCGGGCAAGGAAATCGCCGCCACGGTCTTCGGCGTGTACTTCAAGCTCAACAGCTTCATCTTCATGCCCATCTTCGGCCTGAACAACGGCATCATCCCCATCGTGGCCTACAACTACGGCGCGAAGAACCGCGCGCGCATGATTCAGGCGGTCAAAATCGCGGCGGTCATCGCCTGCAGCGTGATGCTCGTGGGCATGCTGCTGTTCCTGGCCATCCCGGGAACGCTTCTGTCGCTGTTCGACGCGTCCGAAACGATGCTTGCCATCGGCGAGCCGGCGCTGCGCATCATCTGCACCAGCTTCATGTTCGCGGGGGTGTGCATCGTGCTGGGCTCGATTTTCCAGGCGCTGGGGCACAGCGTGTACTCGATGATCGTGTCGTTTATCCGCCAGCTGGTGGTGCTGGTGCCCTGCGCGTACCTGCTGGCGCGCGTGGGGCAGCGCGTGGGCAACGACAACCTGGTGTGGCTGTCCTATCCCATCGCCGAGGTGTTCTCGCTGATCGTAACGCTGATTCTGTTTACGAAGCTGTACCGCAACGTGATCATGGAGGTGCCGCTGCACGGCGAGGAAAACGAGCCGGCTAATTTCTGAGGATGCCTCGGGCGGCGCTGCCCTTGCTATTTTCACGTAAAAAATCGCGGGAAGCGCCCATTTGCAGTGGAAATTTTCCCGCGGATGTGGTATGCTTTAAAAAGAATTCAGTGAAAGCGGGGGACAAGTATGTCCAATCGAGTCCCGCGCATGGCCCAAAAGCTGGCCGAGGCCGGCTTTACCCATGCGCTGATCCATAAGCGGCAGAACATGTTCTATCTGACCGGCTACACCGGCGAGGGCTGTCTGTTCGTGGGTCCGGAGGGCGCGGTCATCCTGACCGACTTCCGCTATACCGAGCAGGCCGAGCGCCAGGCGCCCGGATGCCGGATTATCCGAACCGGCGCGGGTGTGCGCCCCTATGACGAGTGCGCTAAAATGCTCGCCGGCGCGAAAACCCTGGCCATCGAGACCGATTTCGTCACGGTGGACGAGGAAAAGGCGATTGCCGAGGCGATGGAGGGCGTGACCCTCCGGCCGCTGGGTCATCTGATCGACGACATGCGCATCCTCAAGGACGCGGACGAAATCGCGGCGATCGAGGAGGCCTGCCGGATTTCCTGCAGGGCGTTCGAGCACATGCTGGGCGTGATTCACGCGGGCATGACCGAAAAGCAGGTGCAGGTCGAGCTGGACTACACCATGCTGCGCCTGGGCGCGGACGGCCTGTCCTTCGACACGATCGCCTGCGCGGGCGTGAACGGCTCGCTGCCGCACGCCATCCCCTCCGATCATGTGATCGCGAAGGGCGAGCTGCTGACCATGGACTTCGGCGCGCTGTACCACGGCTATCACGCCGACATGACGCGCACCATCGCCATCGGCGAGGTTTCCGCGCAGCTCGAGGACGTCTACCATACCGTGCTCGAGGCGCAGAAGAAGGCGCTTGACATGCTTCACGAGGGCGTGGTGCTCTCCGACGTGGACAAGTGCGCCAGGGACTTCCTGGAGGCCAGGTATCCGGGCGCGTTCGGGCACAGCCTGGGCCACGGCGTGGGTCTGGACATCCACGAGCAGCCGGGCCTGAGCATGCGCGACCACAGGACGCTGGCGGTCGGCCACGTCGTGACGATCGAGCCGGGCGTGTACCTGCCGGGCGTGGGCGGCTGCCGCATCGAGGACATGGGCGTGCTGACCGAAAACGGCTTCAAAAACATGATCTCCGCCCCGAAGGAACTGATCCGGGTCTAGCAAGTTTTCTTGTTCGCCATAGACGACCTATTTACTTATTTTTGAGGAGGAACTGACGCATGGTTACTGCGGGTGATTTTAAAAAGGGACTGACTGTTGAGTGGGACGGCGGCGTCTGGACGATCGTGGACTTCCAGCACGTCAAGCCCGGCAAGGGCGCGGCCTTCGTTCGCACCAAGATCAAGAACATCATGACCGGCGCGGTGGTGGAGCGCAGCTTCAACCCCACCGACAAGATGCCCAAGGCCATCATCGAGACCAAGGAAATGGAGTACCTGTACAGCGACGGCGACCTGTACTACTTCATGGACAACGAGACCTATGAGCAGATGCCCCTGACCCACGAGCAGGTCGAGGACGCCATCCCCTACATGAAGGAGAACACCGTGGCGACCGTCCGCTTCTTCAAGGGCAGCGCCTTCTCCGTGGAGGCGCCCAACTTCGTCGACCTGAAGGTCACGCACACCGAGCCCGGCTTCAAGGGCGACACCGCTTCCAACACCACCAAGCCGGCCACCGTGGAGACCGGCCTGACCCTGAACGTGCCGCTGTTCGTGGAAATCGGCGACGTGCTGCGCATCGATACCCGTACCGGCGAGTACATGTCCAGGTCCTGATCGATTTTGGAGGGAAAGCATGAACCATTTGACCGATAAGGTTGCCTATATTCGCGGCCTGATGGAGGGCCTCAAGCTGGATACGCAGACGAACGAGGGAAAGATCCTCGCGCAGATCGTCGAGCTGCTCGGCGAGATGGCTGGAGAGCTCGAGGACGTGCAGATCGTGCAGGAGGAAATGAGCAGCTTCGTCGACAGCATCGACGAAGACCTGTGCGAGCTGGAGCACGTCATCGGCCTGGATGGCGACGAGGACGGCGACGAGGACGACGAAGAAGACGACGAGGAGGACGACGAGGACTTCGAGGACGAGGACTTCGGCGACGACGAGTGTACCGGCGACTGCGAGGAGTGCGGAGGCTGCGGCCAGGACGAGGACGACGGGGATGTGTACGTCGAGTGCATGTGCCCCAGCTGCCAGAGCACCTTCTACGTGCTCGAGCGCGAGCTGGGCGACGACGTCTTCCACGTCTGCCCGCGCTGCGGCGAGAAAATTCATGTAGAACCCGATTACGACGAGGAGATCCCGGTCGCCAGACTGGCCGATAAGGATCCCGACGAGGAATAAGCGAAAAGAGCCGGGCCGCCCCGAGGGTGCGGTTCGGCTTTGCTTGTCTTTGAGGAAAATGCCGCCCGGATGAAAGAACGCGGCCGGCGGGGGAGGAATGGCCGATGGAGCTTGCCAGGACGCGGGCGCTGCTCGCGCACAGCGATCCGTGCGAGGAGGCGCGGCTGCGTCTCGCGCTGAACGGGTGCGCCTCGCTCACCGTGTGCAGGGATTATATCGGCCTTCAGCAGGCGCTTTCGCAGCGGACATTCGATCTGCTGATCATGCCCATGGCCATCCGCGGGGCGGACGCGGAGACGGTGCGCGCTCAAATCTGCGCCCGGCGCGAAATTTCCTGCCCCGCGATGATCGTTCTTTTACCAAACGGCCTTGCGCGAGCCATGCGTTCGTTTTATAATGAAGGGGTCGTGTGCCTGGAGGGCGCGCCGGCGGAGGAAAAGCGGCTGCTTGCGGCCCTCGGCGGCCTGAGCGAGGAAAACCGCCTGCTTCCCGACTGGGCGGACGCGGAAAGGGTGCGCGCGGTGCTCGACCGGCTGTCGATTGCGCGCACGCTGAAGGGATACGCCCTGCTCTTTCGCGCCTCGCGGCTGCTGGCGAAAAACGGCCTGCTGATCGGCCGGCTGAAGACCGACGTGTATCCCGCCTGCGGCGAGGGCTCCGGCGAGGCGGCCGAGCGCGCCATTCGCCATGCGATCGAGAACGCCTGGCTCAAGGGCGACCTGGAGGCGCAGTACCGCCTCTTCGGCAACACGATCGACGAGGCAAAGGGCAAGCCTACGAATGCAGAATTTTTGTCACGCGTCGTGGAGACGCTGCGAATGGAGGCATGATTGATGAAAAAGATGAGAAGAGTTGTGCTCATTGTGCTGGACGCCTGCGGCATCGGCGAGCTGCCGGACGCGGCGAAATACGGCGACGCGGGCGCGAATACACTGGGGCATGTGGTCGAAAAAATGAAGCCCGAGCTCCCGAACATGTCCTCGCTGGGCCTGGGCAATATCGGCGGCTGGAAGGACTATATGGACGAGGAGCCCATCGGCTGCTACGGCAAAATGGCCGAGCAGGCGCCCGGCAAGGACACCACCATCGGCCACTGGGAGCTGGCGGGCCTGATCATGGACAAGCCCTTCCCGACCTACCCGCACGGCTTTCCCAGGGAGGTCATCGACCAGTTTGAGGAAGAGACCGGCATGCAGGTGATCGGCAACAAGCCGGCCTCCGGCACGCAGATCATCGAGGAGCTGGGCCCGGAGCACATCCAGACCGGCAAGCTGATCGTGTACACCTCGGCCGACAGCGTGTTCCAGATCGCCGCGCACGAGGGTATCATCCCGCCGATGGATCTGTGGCACATCTGCCGCCAGGCGCGCCGCATACTGACCGGCGAAAACGCTGTGGCGCGCGTCATCGCCCGTCCGTTTATCGGCGTGCCCGGCGCGTTCGAGCGCACCGCCAACCGGCGCGACTTCTCGGTCGACCCGATGGGCGACACCATGCTCGACGTGCTCAAGAGCGCGGGCAAGGACGTCATCGGCGTGGGCAAGATCGAGGACATCTTCAATCACCGCGGCCTGACCCGCAAGGATCACGCGGCGGGCAATCCGGCCTGCATCGACTCCACGATCGAGTTCCTGAAGAAGGACTACTGGAGCGGCCTGCTGTTCACCAACCTGGTGGACACCGACATGCTCTACGGCCACCGCAACGATCCCGAGGGCTTCGCCAGGGCGCTCGAGGAGTTCGACCGCCGCCTGATCGAGATCATTCGCCTGCTCCGGGAGGACGACCTGCTGATCATCACCGCCGACCACGGCTGCGACCCGTGCGATGTGTCCACCGATCATACCCGCGAGTACGTGCCGCTGATGGTGTGGGGTCTGGGCGTCAACGAGGGCGTGAACCTGGGCGTGCGCAAGACCTTCGCCGACGTCGCCAAGACCGCGCTCGAGGCGCTGGGCGTACCCAACACTCTGCCGGGCGCCTCGTTCTACGGCCAGCTGATCGAGGGTATGGACGACTGACGCGCAAAACGCAATCTGACTGGGGAGACTGAGTTCGGTCTCCCCAGTTTTCTTTGGCGCGGCGAACAGGGAATTTCTGAAACGGCGCGCGGCCTGCATAACGCTTTTCCGGCGAGGATACGCTAGAAACAGCATGTTGCGGGAGGGATGACGATGTGGAAGAAGCTGGTATGCCTGGCGCTGTGCCTGGCGCTGTGCGCGCTGCCCGCGCGGGCGGCGGGACTGTCCGAGGGCGCGATGGAGGAAAAGGCGCCGATGAGCCTGCCCTGCGTGTCGGCGATGCTGCTGGAGCCGGAGAGCGGCCAGATCATTTTCGAGGTGAACGCCGACGAAAAGCGGCCTGTGGCCAGCGTGGTCAAGATCATGACCATCCTTTTGACGCTCGAGGCGGAGGAGGCGGGCAGGCTCTCACTGACCGATCCGGTCTCGGTCAGCGAAAACGCGGCCGGCATGGGCGGCTCGCAGGTGCTGCTTGACGCGGGCGAGACGCAGACGGTGGACGCGCTGCTCAAGAGCGCCATCGTGGGCAGCGCCAACGACGCGGTGGTCGCCCTGGCCGAGCACATCGCCGGCTCGGTGCCGCTGTTTGTGGACAGGATGAACGAGCGCGCCTCCCAGCTGGGCATGAAGGACACCTGGTTCGTCAACGCGACCGGCCTGCCCGCCGAGGGGCAGCACACCACCGCGCGGGACGTGGCGCGCATGGCGGCCGAGCTGGTGAAGCACCCGGCCTATTTTCAGTATTCGACCGTCTGGCTGGACGAGGTGACGCACAACAGCGGCCGCACCACCACCCTGACCAACACCAACCGCCTCATCCGGCTCTACGACGGCTGCGACGGAATCAAGACCGGCTCCACCAAGGAGGCGGGCTACTGCATGGCGGCGACGGCGGCGCGCGCGGGGATGCGGCTGATCGCCGTGGTGCTGGGCGCGCCCAGCGGGAAGGAGCGCTTCGAGGCGGCCAGGCAGATGCTCGACTACGGCTTCGCGGGCTACAGGCGCTATCCGGTGGCCGAGAGGGGCGCGCGCATCCGGGGCGAGCTGCCGGTTCGCGGCGGGTCTGCGGGCAGCGTGGCGCTCGAGCTGGGCGAGGATCTGACGCTGCTGCTGAAAAAGGGCGAGGAAAGCATGGTCAGCCTTGAGCCCAGTCTCCCCGAGGTGATCGACGCGCCCGTTCACAAGGGCGAGCGCGTGGGCAGCGTGGACGTGCTGCTGGGGGAGCGGCTGGTGGCCAGACTCCCGGTCGAGGCGGCGGACGAGGTGTCCGGCCAGCGCTTTTGGGACGGCTGGCGGCGCGTAAAGCAGAACTGGTTTTACGAAAGGTAAAATGTTAACGCGCAGGGCGTTGTAAAGTGCGCCGCGACGGGCTATAATACGCAACATGGATAGAATCATGGAGCGGTTTGTCTGGCCGGAGGGTCGCCGGCGGGTGCTCGTCGCGCTGTCCGGCGGGGCCGATTCGGTCGCGCTGACCTGCCTTTTGCGCGAGCTGCCGGGCGGCCCGGAGCTGTTCGCGGCGCACTTTGAGCACGGCATACGGGGCGAGGAATCGCTTGCCGACGCGGCGTTTGTGCGCGGCCTGTGCGCGCGGTGGCATATTCCGCTGATCGAGGAGAGCTGCGACGTGCCCGCGCTGGCAAGGAAACGCGGCGTGGGAATTGAGCAGGCGGCCAGGGAGGCGCGATACGCCTTTCTCCGGCGCGCGGCGGCGGAAAACGGCTGCGACGGAATCTGCCTGGCGCACCACCTGGACGATCAGGCCGAGACCGTGCTGATGCACCTTTTCCGGGGCAGCGGCCTTCATGGCCTGCGCGGCATGGCGGCTCAGGAGGGCGACCTTTTGCGCCCGCTGCTGCGCATCCGAAAGGCCGAGCTGACGGCCTACCTGACCGGGAGGGGAATCCCCTGGCGGGAGGACGCGACCAACCGCCTGCCCGATACCCCGCGAAACGCGCTGCGGCTCGAGGTTCTGCCCCGCGTCGAGGCGGTCTATCCGGGCGCGGCGCAGGCGATTTCCCGCCTTTCGCGCATCGCCCGGGACGAGGACGAGTACCTGGACGCGCAGGCCCGCGAGTTTGTCGCCCGTTCGGTCAGAGCCCTCCCCACCGGCTGGCAGGTCGCCTGTCAGGCGCATCCGGCGCTTCTTCGCCGGGCGATTCGCCTGCTCATGCCGCTTGAGGGAGAGGAAATTGAGCGCGCGCTGGCGCTTTTGCCGCGCGGCGGGCGGCTGCAGCTGAGCGGCGGCCGAAGCGCCGAGGCGGCCGGCGGCAGGCTCTACCTGCTGACAGGAAGGAAGCCGCCGGCGCTCGAGGCGCCCCTGTCGCCCGAGGTCGACCTGGGCGAAATGGGCCGGGTGCGAATCACTCCCTGGGAAGGCGGCCCGATTGCGGACAACCCGTGCGTGCAGGCGATGAGCGCGCGCGCGGTCGAGGGCGCGGTTTTCCGGACGAGAAGGCCCGGCGACTTCATCGTGCCCCTGGGCATGGCCGGGCGGCAGAGGCTGTCCGACTATTTCATCAACCGGCGCGTCGACCGGCCGCTGCGGGAGCTCACGCCGCTGCTCGCAAGGGGCGGCGAGGTGCTCTGGGCGGCGGGAATCGGATTATCGGAAACGGCAAAGCTGCGTCCGGGCGGGAAGGCCCTGCGCTTTGAATACATCAGCATCTGAGGAAATACGAGGAGGAAGAACCATGCATCAGGACCTGTGCAAAATTCTTTTTGACGATAAGCAGATCGCCGAGCGCGTGCGCGAGCTGGGCGCGCAGATTACCGAGGACTTCAGGGGCGAGGAAATCACCCTGGTGTGCATACTGAAGGGCTCGTGCGTGTTTTTCGCCGACCTGATGCGCGCGATCGACACGCCCTGCGTGCTGGATTTCATGATCGTCAAGAGCTACGGCGCGGGCACCGAGTCCAGCGGCAACGTGCGCTTCGTCAAGGATCTGGATTCCTCGATCACCGGCAGGAACGTGATCATCGTCGAGGACATCATCGACAGCGGCCTGACGCTGACCTTCCTGCGCAACAACCTGATCACGCGGGGCGCGAAGAGCCTGCGCATCTGTACGCTCCTGGACAAGCCCGATCGCCGCAAGGAGGGCGCGGACATCCACGTGGACTACTGCGGCTTCAGGATTCCCAACGAATTCGTGGTGGGCTACGGCCTGGACTACGACGAGCACTACCGCAACCTGCCGGTCGTGGGCGTGCTGAAGCCTGAAGTTTACACAAATGTTTGACAACGGCGGGGGAATTCGCCATAAAACAATGATATAATCAAAAATGGCCGCTTCTGTAGCTGCTTATACAGACTGAGAGGAAAGCGAGGGGTGCTCGTTTGAGTGGAGGAAAACTGAGAAAGATTCTGCCCGGGCCGCTGATTTACGTGCTGCTCGTGCTGCTCGTACTGGGCGTGGTGCAGCTGTTTGGCACGACGACCCGCGACGAAATCAAAAAGGCGACCTATACAGAGCTTCTGCAGATGATCGAGGACGACCAGATCGCCAACGTCATGACGCAGGAGAACCGGCTCATCGCCCGCACCGCGGACAGCAAGATTCCCGAGTCCGAGTTCGGCGCGCGCTACAACGTGATCGCCAACCTGGCCAGCGTCGAGCAGTTCTATAACGACGTCAACGCGATATACGCCAAAAAGCTGGGCGTACCCGCCGACGAGGTGCGCCCCACCGACTACAAGTTCACCATCACGGTCAAGGAGCCCGAGACCGCCGCCTGGTGGGTCGAATGGCTGCCGCTGCTGGTGACGGTGCTGCTCTTCGCCGGGCTGTGGGTGTTCATGATTCGCCAGCAGGGCGGCGGCAACAAGGGCGTGATGAACTTCGGCCGCTCCCGCGCGCGCGTCAACGACCCCGAAAAGAACAAGGTGACCTTCGCCGACGTCGCGGGCGCGGAGGAGGAGACCGACGAGCTGCGCGAGATCGTGGACTTCCTCAAGGAGCCCAGGCGCTATCTCGACCTGGGCGCGCGCATTCCCAAGGGCGTGCTGCTGGTGGGCCCTCCCGGCACGGGCAAGACCCTGCTTGCGCGGGCGGTGGCCGGCGAGGCGGGCGTGCCGTTCTTCTCGATTTCCGGCTCCGACTTTGTGGAGATGTTCGTGGGCGTGGGCGCCTCCCGCGTGCGCGACCTGTTTGAGCAGGCCAAGAAGCACGCGCCGTCCATCGTCTTCATCGACGAGATCGACGCGGTCGGCCGCCAGAGAGGCGCGGGCCTGGGCGGCGGACACGACGAGCGCGAGCAGACGCTCAACCAGCTGCTGGTGGAGATGGACGGCTTTACCGCCAACGAGGGCATCATCGTCATGGCCGCCACCAACCGCTCCGACATCCTCGACCCGGCGCTGCTGCGTCCCGGCCGGTTCGACCGCCAGATCGTGGTCAACTATCCGGACATGCAGGGCCGCGAGGAGATCCTGAAGATTCACGCCAAGGGCAAGCCGCTGGCGGACGACGTGGACCTGGGCGTACTGGCCCGGCGCACGCCCTACTGCACCGGCGCGGACCTGGAGAACATCATGAACGAGGCGGCGATTCTCACCGCGCGCGCTCACAAGGAAAAGATCGAAATGGCCACCATTGAGGAGGCCATCTCCCGCGTGAGCGCCGGCCCCGAGAAAAAGAGCCACCGCATCACCGACCGGGACAAGAAGCTGGTTTCCTATCACGAGGCGGGTCACGCGATCGTGTCCTACTACATCCCCGAGTGCGACAAGGTGCACGAAATCTCGATCATTCCGCGCGGCCGCGCCGCCGGCTACACCATGTACCTGCCCGAGGACGAAACCAGCCACATCTCCAGCCGCAAGCTGGTGGCCATGATGACCAGCCTGCTGGGCGGCCACTGCGCCGAGGAGCTGGCCATCGGCGACGTTTCCACCGGCTCGACCAGCGACCTCAAGCGCGCCACCGACATCGCCCGCAGCATGGTCACCGAGTACGGCATGAGCAAAAAGCTGGGCCCGATGTTCCTGGGCGGCGATCAGGAGGTCTTCCTGGGCCGCAACTTCAACCAGACCCACTCCAATTTCTCCGAGGAGGTCAGCTCGCTGATCGACAACGAGATGCGCGATATGCTCGAGTCCTGCTACGCCCACGCGGCCTCGATCCTGACCGAGCACCGCGGCAAGCTGGACAGGCTGGCGGAAATCCTGATGGATCGCGAAAAGGTCGATCACGACCAGTTCATCGCCGTCATGGAGAGTGATAAGAACGCCGAGGCCGGTCAGGCGGCCGCTGAAAACAACTGAAAATGCGTATTGGGCGGTTTGCGATGCAAATCGCCTGATGCTGTTTCCCGGAACAGGCGGGGCGCGCAAACGGATCTGCGCCCCGCGGGAGGTTTTGACCGGTGAAGTTTGACTTACACACGCATACGACCGCTTCGGACGGCACCGATACGCCGGCGCAGCTGATTGAGCGCGCCGCGAATCTGGGCTTTGAGCTGATTGCCGTGACCGACCACGACACGGTTTCCGGCCTGGCGGAGGCGAAGGAGGCGGGGGAGAGACGGGGCGTTCGGGTGATTCCCGGCGTGGAAATCAGCGCGGGGGAGGAGACCGAGGTGCACGTGCTGGGCTACGGCATGCGCGATCTGCCCCGCCTGGAGCAGAGACTGGCCGACATGCGCCAGGCGCGCCGCAGCCGAATGCATCAGATGATCGAGCGGCTGCGCGCGGCGGGCGTCGAGGTAAACGAGGCGCGGGTCTTCGCGCTGGCGGGCGAGTCCCCGGGCAGGCCGCACCTGGCCCGCGTGCTGGTCGAGATGGGGCGCGCGCGCGACGTGCGGGACGCCTTTCACAGGTATCTTCTGCCCGGCCGGGCGGGCTATGTGCCCCGGCAGAAGCTGACCGTGCCCGAGGCGATTCACCTGCTGCGCGAGTGCGGCGCGGTGCCCGTCATCGCGCACCCCGGCCAGAACAAAAACGCGGCCTTCTGGATGAGCGGCCGGCTCTCGGCGCTGCGGAAGGAGGGGCTGATGGGGCTCGAGGTCTATCACATGGCGCACACGCCGGCCGAATGCCAGGCCTTCGACCGCATCGCCAGGAGGCTTCACCTGCTCGTGACCGGCGGCAGCGACTACCACGGCTCGGTCAAGCAGATCGAGCTGGGCGACGGCATGGACTGCTGGCGGACGAAGGATCAGGATCTGGCGGCTTTTTTACAGAAAGTGCAATAGAATGTGATGACAAAATGGCCGCCCTGTGATATAATAAAATTGATATGCCCGGTATGCCCGGGGAGATACAGAAGATGAACAATCAGCACAATGATGGAGGAGTTATGCGCAGGCAATATGCGGGAAGGCCCGGGAGAAGGCATTACAAACGCCGTATCCGCTTTATGAGCCCCCTGTTTATTCTGCTGTGCGCGCCGTTCGTCGGGCTGCTTATCTGGGGGGCGACCGCGCTCGTCCGCAGCCCCGCGCAGGGCACGCCCGACGCGCAGAAGACGGCCGATTACTCAAATACCTTCCTGCCCGGCGTGACGGTCAACGGCGAGGCGCTCACCGGCATGACCCGCGACGAGGCGGTGACCGCGCTGACCAGCGAAACCGCCCACCGGCTGGACGTGCAGGTGACCCTCACCTACGGCGAGAACAGCTGGACGCTGACCCCCTCGGCCATCGACGCGCGGATTGACGTCGAGGCGCAGGTGGACGCGGCCTTCGCCTACGGAAAGGAGCTCTCCGGCGAGGAGCTGACGCGGCGGATCGCGTCGCTTGAAAGCGACCCGCTCGACTGGCCGCTGACGCTGAGCTACAACGAGCAGGCGCTCGATACCTTTATCGCGGAAATCAAGCGCGCCGTCGACCGGGAGCCGGTCAACGCGACCATCGCCCTCGACGGCAGCGAAACGCCGAAAATTACCGAGTCGGTGAGCGGCCTTTCCCTGGACGCGGACGCGCTCAGGCGGCAGGTGACCGACTGTATCCTGCGCGGCGAGGGGGGAAAAATCGAGCTGTCCCCCGAGGAGGTGCTCCCCGAGGTGGACACGATGGAGGTGTCCAGCGAGTTTATCCTGCTCTCCGAGTTTTCCACGTCGCTGGAGGGCAGCTCGTCCGCGCGCACCAGCAACGTGGCGCTGGCGCTGTCCCGCTTCGACGGCCTGGTGCTCAGGGACGGCGAGAAGGTTTCCTTCAACAAGCTGGTGGGCGACCGCACCGTGGAGGCGGGCTTTAAGGAAGCCACCGAGTACGCGGGCACGACCACGGCCAGGGGCGTCGGCGGCGGCGTCTGCCAGGCCTCGACCACCATCTACGGCGCGGTGCTGCGCGTGCCGCTGCAGGTTGACAAGCGCTCGAACCACGGCATGACCGTGGGCTACGTGCCGGCCAGTCAGGACGCGGCCGTCAGCTACCCGGACAAGGATCTGGTGTTCACCAACTCCATCGGCAAGACGCTCTACTTCTTCACCGAGGTCAACGCCAAGAAAAAGACCGCGACCGTGAAGATCTACGGCGCGTCGCTGAACCTGGATTACTACATCAACATCCGCACCGAGGTGCTCGAGCGCGACATCAAGAGCTCGTCGGTCATCTACAAGGACGACACCGAGGGCAAAAAGGCCTGGTACAAGGATCAGAAGGTGCTCTACAAGGTGGGCAAAACCGGCCTGCGCAGCCGCGCCTATCGCCAGTATGTCAGCATCGCCACCGGCCAGGTCATGCACGAGGAGCTGCTCAGCGAGGACTATTATCAGCCCGAAAGCGACATCTACTGGCGCGGCGTACACGACCGCTAGAAAGGACGCTTCATGAAAAAGTGCTTTTACACCGAAAAGGGGCCCAGAGCCATCGGCCCCTACGCGACCGCCTGCGCGGCGGGGAACACCGTTTACTTTTCCGGCATGCTGGGCGTGAACCCGGAGACGGGCGCGCTGGCCGAGGGCGTGGCCTCTCAGGCCAGGCAGTCGCTCGACAACCTTTCCGCCGTGGCGGGGGAGATGGGCCTGTCGCTCGCGCAGACCGTCAAAACCACCGTCTTTCTGACCAATCTGAATGATTTTGCCATTGTCAATGGCATTTATCAGGAATATTTCGGCCCGGACTATCCCGCGCGCTCCTGCGTGCAGGTGGCCGCGCTGCCCAAGGGCGCGCAGGTCGAGATAGAGGCAATCCTATACAAGGCTGAATAAAACATACGAAACAGGAGAGGGGCGCAGTTTTTCATGGTTGACAATGCGAAAATTTCCATCTTCGCCGGCAGTGCGGGTCAGGATTTTGCCGAGCGCATGTGCAAGTACCTCAATTTGCCGCTGGGCAAGTCCTCGGTCATCCGCTTTTCGGACGGCAACGTATTCGTGCGCGCGGACGAATCGGTTCGCGACCGCACCGTATACCTGGTGCAGCCGATCGGCTTCCGTCCGAACGACGAGTTCACCGAGATCCTGTTCTGGATGGACGCCTTCAAGCGCGCCAGCGCCGCGTCCGTCGTGCTGGTGATGCCCTACTTCGGCTATGCCAAGGGCGACAAGAAGGATGAGCCGCGCGTGTCCATCCGCGCCCGGGTGTGCGCGGAGTGCATGGAGCTGGCCGGCGCCGACCGCATCATGGTCATGGATCTGCACGCCAGCCAGGTGCAGGGCTTCTTCAAGCGTCCGATGGATCACCTGTACGCCATGCCCGTGCTGGTCGAGTACATCAAGACCCTGAACCTTGAAAACACCGTCGTCGTGTCTCCGGACGCGGGCTACGCCAAGCAGGCCCGCCGCTTCGGCGCGGCGCTGGGTCTGCCGGTGGCCATCGGCGACAAGCAGCGCAGCGACCACACCGAGAACGCCGAGGTGCTCGAGATCATCGGCGAGGTCGAGGGCAGGAACGCCCTGATCGTGGACGACTTCTCCATCTCCGGCGGCACGCTGATCAACCTGGCCAAGAACCTCAAGGCTCGCGGCGCGAAGAAGATCATCGCCGCGCTGAGCCACAACATCCTCAGCGCCAAGGGCGTGGAGCGCATCGAGGCCAGCCCCATCGACCTGGTCGTCTCCACCGACACCGTCTTCAACGCCAACACCAAGGATCACCCGCGCTTCAAGACCCTGTCCGTCGCCCCCATCTTCGCCGAGTCCATCAAGCGCTACCACAACTACGGCTCCCTGAACGACCTGTCCTACCGGCTGCCCGAGGAACTGTTCAAGGCCTGCGCCATCGACGTGGAAGAGGACTGAGCCCGTTTCCCCAAAAAAACGCACCCCGAGGCCATACGCCCCGGGGTGTTTTCGTATGCCGGACGGTTTACGCCCGCGTGAGCTTCCTGACCCACCTGTAGCTGTTGACGCGGATGCAGGCGGGGATGCACTTGAACGCCTGGTCGCTGTTGAGCGCGATGATGACTGCGATGGGGGAGAGCTTCCACACGAACGCACACAGCAGCGACACCGGCATCACAATGCCCCAGATGCTCACCAGGTCGAGGATCATGGCAAAGCGCGTGTCGCCGCCGCCGCGGATAATGCCCGTGTTGACCGGCATCTGGTAGGACATGGTGAACAGCACCACGCTCTGAATCAGCATGTACGCGCCGGCCAGCTCGCGCGTCCGCTCCGAAATGTCGTACAGCGACAAAAGCGGCGTGCGCACGCACAGCATGATCCCCGCCAGCGTCAGCCCGATGGCCAGAAAGGTCAGCTGCAGCGTCCGGGTATACTCGCGCAGCTTCTCCATTTTGCCCTCGCCGATCGTCTTGCCGATCAGTATCGCGGCGGCCGAGGCCGCGCCGACCGACGTGACCTTGAGCAGCAGAAACACGGTGGAGGAAATCGACTGCGCGGCGATGGCGCTGTCGTCCAAATGGCCCAGGATCACCGTCTGCAGCGCGTTGGACACGCCCCACAGCGTGGCCGTGCAGGTGACCGGCAGCGTCACGCGCAGGTAATCGCGCAGCATGGCTTTGTCCACGCGCAGGCAGTCGCGCAGCCGCAGCGCGAGCTTCTCGTCCCGGAAGAACACCGTGTACGCCACCAGCGCAAACTCGACAATCCGGGCGGTCAGCGTGCCGATCGCCGCGCCGCGCACGCCCATTTCAGGCAGGCCGAAGCGGCCGTAGATCAGCAGCGCGTTGAGCGCGCAGTTGACCACCAGCGCCAATATCGAGGCCTGCAGCGCGATCTTCACCTGCTCCACCACCCGCATCGTGCTCAGCAGCACGGCGGTCAGCGTGAAGAACAGGTAGGAAAAGCGGATGATGCGCAGGTATTTCACGCCCTCGGAAACGAACTCGGGCTGACTGGTGAACAGCCTGAGCGTCCCCGTGGGAAACAGGCTGACCAGCGTGAACAGCAAAAGCGACAGCAGGATCTCGCCCCGCAGCGCGATCGAGCTCAGCTGCCGGATCTCCTTCAGGCGCTTCTGTCCCCAGTACTGGCTGGCCAGCACGATCATGCCGTTGCCCAGCGCGTAGGCCACCTGCTGCAGCACGAACTGAATCTGATTGACCGCCGCCACGCCCGACAGACTGGCCTCCGAATACGCCCCCAGCATCAGGTTGTCGGCCAGGTTTACCGACAGGATCACCGCCTGCTCCAGCATCAGCGTCAGCGCCAGCTTCGCAAACGTGCGGTAAAAGGACTTGTCCCGCGTCAGTATCACTTTGCACACCGCCTTTTTCCTCAGTCACCACGCCATTATACCACACGTCCCGCCCGAGCGCAACCGCGAGAA
>CAKUFB010000006.1 GCA_934647145.1 uncultured Clostridia bacterium | reverse complement strand
CCGCGTCGTACATGCCCAGCATCGCGTAATTCCAGAAGCCGAGCGGGAACTGCTTTTTCATATTCCACCTCCGTTAAAGTACGTTCGAGAGGCGGCTTTTCTAAGAAAAGCCCCTCTCGAGCTCTCCCGAAAAGTACTCTGATCCGCACGGCAAAACGGCTGCAGAAAACTGATTCCCCGAATCCGGCGTTTCTCGTAAGCCCTCATTCGGGAGCCGAATATCTACTTTTTCCTCGCTGCGCGGATCAAAGTGTTTTCCGGGTAGGGGCTGGGAAAACGTAATATGCCGCATGCCGCGGCGGTAAGTGCTCCCAAACACTGCCCGGCCAGAAGTGCCGCCTCCGGCCTCGCAAAGTGCCTTCGCACCCACCCCTCATTCGGGGAGCCATGTATCTTTTATCGTTTCGTCACGCGGATCAATGTGTTTTCCGGGTGGGGTCTGGGGAGGCGCCTTTTTCAAAAAGGCGGCCTCCCCAGCGTTCCCCCGTCTCCCCTTACACCTCCACGCGCAGGACGGCGGCTTCGGCCTGGCGAAGCAGCGCCTTGAGGTCGCCGGGGACGGGGCGCATTTCGTCGAGCGGCTTGTTCATAAAGGCCTGATACGGCGCCCGGCGGGTTTCCTCCGGCACGCGCACCCACTCGCCGCGGTTGTTTGCCCGAACGTTTTCCTTCACCCAGTCGAAGTAGAGCCGCTGCTCGGGCAGGTAGAGGTAGTTCCAGGGCTCGCAGGCGGCCTGGCGGCAGTAGCCGTTGACCAGGTTGTGCTTGAGCGTGGGCTCGAAGACCGGGTTGACCGGCGAGACCCGCTTCAGGCCGTCCATCGTGGCGTTCATGGAGTAGTCCTCGTGGCAGGTCAGGAGCCTGCCCAGGATTTCGGAGGTCGCGTAGATCGCGTCGCACTGCGCCAGAATCCTCTCGCCCACGTCCTCGCCCGCCTGGAACTGCGCGCGCCACAGCGCCATGCGCAGCATGCCGTAATGGGCGATCTGCTCGAGCAGCGAGTGAGCCAGGTCCATCAGGTCGCGGCGCACGAAGGGGTTGTCCAGCGCCTCGTCGGGCAGGGTGTAGAGCGCCTGCAGGGTGGCGGAGATGTTCTCGCGATAGGGCTTCGCCTGGGCGAGCAGGTACTCCCAGCGCGCGCGGTTGGCCTCCAGCCGGCTCTTATGCTCGCCCGCCACCCAGGAGGCGCTGCGCCCGGTCTCTTCCAGCGCGAACATTTCCCAGCCGCTGAACACGTCCACCAGCGTGGAGCGGTGATCGCTCCAGCCGTGGCAGTACTTGACGTAGTCCGGGTCGTCCGGCGTGCGGCGGGAATAGTGGCCCCAGCTGACCAGCTTGATCAGGGGCAGATAGGCCTGCCAGGCGCGGTTCATCTGCTCGCCGAACTGGCTGTAGCGCGCCAGGCTGAAGCGCTCGGCCAGCGGCTCGATGGTCAGCTGCTCGGGCTTCCAGGCGTTCTCGACCAGGTATTCCAGCACCAGCGGGTCGCTGTGGGACAGCTCCGGCCAGTAGATCATACCCTTGCAGAACGGATCGTCCCTGGCGATCTCCAGGCGCTCCTTCGTCGTGTCGTACATGCCGCGCAGGCAGTTCTGCGCCTCGTAGGCGTGGAAGATGCCGAAAATCCACGGGAATTTGCCCACCAGACCCCAGTTGGGGAAGCAGCGGTCGGGGTCGTCGTGGTCGCTGGTGTAGTCCAGGATGATCGTGCGCTCCGGGTCGAACTCGCGCATCAGCTGCTGTACCTCCTCCGGGTACCACCAGCCGATGAAGTCCCAGGAAGCGATCAGCGTCTTGGCCAGCGGATACCTCTCGTGTACGCGCTGCAGGATGCGGCGGTAGGTCAGCAGCTTCATGTTCATGTTCTGCTTGCGGTCGTCGAAGATCAGGCGCTCTGCCAGGCCGATCGTGTGGAACAGCTCGGGCCGGCCGTACTGCTCGACATAGGTCTCGGTCAGCCTGAAGTAATTGTCCAGGTTCTCCTTCACGCGCGGATCCCAGCACAGGCCGGTCTGCTCGCTGTAGCCGGAGCTGGCCTGCGCCAGCAGTCTGGGCTGCTTCTTCTCCAGGTACTCGATCGGCGTGCGGGAGTACCAGTGGGTCATCGTGCCGCAGTCCTCGCTGTGGATCAGGTCGCGGTCAAAGGCGTAGGCGAGCAGCTTCTGGCGCAGTATGCCGCGGTACTCCAGCGACCAGAACAGCGTGCGGTCGTCGTAGCCCTCCGCCGTGGCCTCGGGCAGGCGCTTGGTGGCGTTCGGATAGGACACCACGTCCGGGAAGGCGCGCTGGTACAGGTCGTCAATGCCGATGCGCAGCATGAAGTAGTTGAGCCGCCGCTTGACCATCCAGTCGATTTCGCGCTGCCAGTCCTCGAGAGACCAGTGCTCCGCCTGATAGCGGTGCAGCCCCCTGTGGGCGAAGTAGCGCAGGCCGCGGTACTCAAACCGGGGCTGCTCCGTCACGCTCAGGCCGCGAAGAGACAGCTCGCCGCGGTGCGGAATCACGTCGCCGTCCCAGTAATAGTGACAGCCCGCCGCGCGCTCAAAGTAGTCGTACACCGCGTACAGCGTGCTCCGGCCCCGCCCGCCGGCCAGGAACAGGAAGGCGCGGCCGTCCCGCTCCACCGAGCGGATGGCGTAGTCGTCCGTGCCGTAGCGGATGTCGAAGGAGTCGATCCAGCCGCAGGCAAAGGCCTGGGCGGCGAAGTCGTTCACCGCGTCCGAGCCGATCACGATCAGGTCGCTGAGGCCGTCGTCTTCAGTGATCAGGGGCAGGCGCGCGCCCGTCACCTTCTCGTACATCTCCTGAAAGGCCAGCGCGGCCGTCTGGTACGCCTTCTCGCCGCTTTCGGGCAGAAGAATCTTATACATAAAGCACCTCCGAGTATTCTGTGTTGTGGGAGCCTCTCCCGTTGCGAAAATTATAACACGCGTGCATGCCTGAGGCAATCAATTTCGCCATGTGAAGTGAGTAACATCGGCCGTGATGTTATGCCTCCCGCGATTTTTCATCGTAACTTAACGTCCGGTTGCCGCCGCAGCCCTTATAATGGAAGGTGCAGAAGGAGATGAGCCAGGTGAACATACAGGACATCATGTACGACGCGCGCCGAAAGCTGGCCCTGACCCACATCAGCATGGGCATCGCCTCGGCCGCCGCCAGCAAAACCTACCGCGAAAACAGCGCGCAGTGGGATCGCTTCGTGTATATCATCAGCGGGGAACGCATCTTCGACTTCGGCGAGCAGACGGTGTTCCTGACCGTGGGCGACATGCTGCTCATACCGATGGGCCTGCCCTACCGCAGCCGCAGCGCCGGCCGGGAGACCTGCCGCATGGGCGTGATCAACGTGCAGCTGCGCGACGAGGAGAGCGGCGAGGCGGTGCATTTCTGCGACGCGCCCACGCTGCTGTTTCACGACGAGCACGGCGTGTACAGCGGCCTGATGGAAGAAATCGAGCGAAAGCAGAACGCCGGAGAGCCGTACTACTGCCTGGAGCGCCTGGGAAACGCCGCAAAGCTGCTGTGCGACTTCATGCGCGAGCACAGCCGCAGTCAGTATGAGGAAAACATGCGGCGCATCTACAACGGCCTGAACTACCTGGAAAACAACCTGCGGGAAAACAACTCGATCGAGGAGCTGGCGCAGATGTGCGCGCTGAGCGCGGGCGGCTTCCGGCGGCTGTTTTTCGAGTGCAAGGGCATGTCGCCGGTGGACTACCGCAACTCCCTGCGCGTGCGCAAAGCCGGCGAGCTGCTGGCCAGCGGCAAGTTCACCGTCAGCGAGGTCGCCGAGGCCGTGGGCATCCCGGACAGCAAATACTTCTCCAAGACCTTCAAGCGCTATACCGGCATGCTGCCCAGTCAGGTGCGCGTTCGGATATGCGAAAAGTGAGGCGCGAAAATTTTCGCGGAAAAAGTGTCTGCTTTTTTGTAAAACAGCTATTGACAAAGCGTTCTCCGTGTGTTAATATATAGATGCAGGAAGGAAAGGTCAAAAAAGAGAGCGCATCAGGCGATGCGGATTGGGCGGCAACCCCAACGGTAAACCTAACGGCAAACCCAATAAACTGATGAGGAGGCGATGCCATTGAACAATGCGGAAACTCACTACTTCTCTTGCCTCGCCCCGTTGATCAGATAGATGGATACCTCTCGAAGCATGCAGAAATCAAACAGTCTACACTGACCAACTGGTACTTCTTCTCGTGTTTCCCCTGACATCCACTTCCCCGATGGGACTTCGCAGGATTCCGGGGCGAGGCAGGCATTACAACTTCATAGAACAGCAAGCGACATCATGAGAACGAGGCAATGCAAGACAATCAAAATCGATGAATCTTCATAATACCTCCTTTCATTAGTAAAGTAATCATGTTGTGCGAGAAGCCTTAATCAGCGACGCGGCCGGCCTGTGATCAGGTCGGCCGTTTTGTGTGTGCTCGGGATACGCTTTCCTCCCCCCCAAAGATAGGATGAGTCAGGCGCTGACCCATCCCGCTTCAAACCGCATCTGTGCGCTTCACTCCACTCCGCCGTACATCGCGGAAAGACTCGGCCAGGTGGTCTCGACCGTGTAGCCGTCCAGGCGGCGCGTGCCGTACACATTGGCCGCGTCCGCGTCGGGCATCATCTTGTAGGTGATCGCGACGCGGGCGGGATTGTGCGTCTCAGGGAACGCAAAGGCCTCTCTCCGCTTCAGGCGCTCGACCGCCCGGCGCGCATGCTCATAGACAATCTCCTGGCCGCGCGCGGGCGACAGGCACAGCGCGCTCTGCCGGCCGACGCCCCACTTGACCTGGGCGCGCTCCACCTCGCCCAGCCATTCCTGCGCCTCGGCGCACAGCTTGTCGTCGCCGGACACCATAACGACCGGCACGCCGTACTCGGCGGCAATCTCCGCGTCGATGCCCAGCTCGCCGTAGGGGCGGCCGTTGACGCAGAAACGGTGCCAGGCGGCGCTGGTCATCGTGTGCTCCAGGTTTGCGCCCAGCGTGCCCGCCATCGCGTGATAGCCCAGCAGGAACAGGCCGTCCGCGCCGCGCAGGAAGGGAAACCTCGGCTGGTGCGGCACGCCCGCCATCAGCATCGCGCGCGGATCCAGGCTCTCCACCAGCAGGTTGCCCGACCCGCCGTGCATGTCGGCCACGATCACCTCGTCCGCGCCGCCGTCGAACGCGCCCCGAACCGCGGCGTTTGTATCGGCCGTCGCCAGGCGCTGACCCACGGCGTACAGCCTTCCGTCCCGCGTCACGTAGTCCGGGCAGTTGATCCCGCTGATGCCCTCCATGTCCACCGAAATGTAAATCTTCATGCTTTCATTCTCCTTTGTTTCGTCCTTTGAGGCGCATTCACCCGCGCCGCTTTCCTCTCCCGCCCGCACTTCATTCGGGGAATTGTTTTGCTTCTCGTGCTTTCCGGATGAGGTCTTGGGAGGCGCAAAAATCGCCTTGTGGCCGCACTTGCTTTGTTTACGAATTGCATTTCTTATGGCTGCGCGGCAGCAAGTGGGTCCGGGCACTGCCCGGTCAGAAAAGCCGTCTCCCCAACGTTCCCCCCAGCGTTACCCCAGCGTCTCCCGCACCGCGCGCAGCAGGCAGTCGCTCATGACGAGATGGCCCTCGACGGTGGGATGCACGAAGTCGGCGCTGAGGTACTTTGCGTCGGGCAGCATCTCGCGGCCGTTGATGTAGACGAAGTTCGAGTTGCCGAGCTGCTGAAGGCAGGCCCTCACCTGCCGCCTGCGCGCCTCATGGCCTTCGCCCAGTATGATCAGGTCGTCGATGACGAACAGCGGCTTGTCCGGGTGCGCCTTCGCATAGGCCGACAGCAGGTACTTCACGCGCCCGCAGAATTCCTCCTCGCTCATCGTGTCGGGGATGTTCGAGCCCAGCTCGTACACGGCGAAGTCATAGTCGTCCCGCGCGGCCAGGTAGTCGGCGACCGCCCTTTCCATCAGGCAGGTGCCGGCCATGCCCTTGTTGATGCGATCCATGCCCAGCTGCGCGCAGACGCGGGTGGCGTAGTCGCTTCCGGGCAGGTGGCTCAGCGAGCCGTGAGTGATCGAGGAGCCATAGAACAGCACGCGCCCGCGGGGCGTTTCATCCAGCCGGGGCGGGCGCACGTCGCCTTCAAGGCGCACGTCGCGCAGTCGTCCGCTGCGGATGCACAGGCGCATCACGTCCGGCGAGAACGCGTCTCCCCGCTCCCTCGCGACCTCGCGCAGGCGCTCAATGTTCTCAGGCCGCGCGATGGGCACCCGGTTTTCGCCCTGGAACAGGCCGTAGCTGCCCAGCCACTGCCAGCCGCCCTGAAAGCAGCCGTAATACAGTCCCAGCGTCACGAACTCGTTTTCGCAGTACGCCTGCAGCTCGGCCCTGTCGCAGCCCTCGTTGAACACGAACCGGATCTCCGCGCCGGTCGCGGACAGTGTGGCGACGTTCTGCGCGGTCTCGCTCATCTGCGCGCGCACGGACAGCGGCACGCGGGAGTAACAGGTTCCCTCGGGCGTATGCAGCGCCTCTTCCTCGTTGAAGAACTCAAACCGTCCGTCGATGATCATGCACATTCTCCTTTGCACAGCTTTTCCTCATTATACACGGTTTTCTCCGCGCGTGCAATTCCCTTTGGCCCGCCCATCGCAAATTCCCCCGGAAAATCTACCGTATGTTGTATATTCACCCCGCCTCGCGCACATAATTTTTAGCAGTAAGCAAGTCTGGAGGAATATCATCATGGAACAGTCCGCTCTTTCTGAGAAAAGCCGCCACTCGGGCTGGAGCGAATCCGAGTCGAACCTGCTGTGGGAGACCGCCGACGAGGCGCAGCAGCAGGGGCTCCCGCTCAAGCAGGTCTTCGAGCAGATCGCCCGGCAGACCGGCCGCCGCCCCAACAGCATCCGCAACTACTACTACGCCCAGGTTCGCCTGCGCGAGGACGGAGCCCAACGCGCCGCGCGCTTCGTGCCCTTCACCGAGCCGGAGGTCGAGCAGCTGGTTGAAAACGTACTGCGCGGCAAGTCCCGCGGCCAGTCGGTGCGCGCCTGTCTGCAGGAGCTTGCGGGCGGCGATCACAGCCTGATGCTGCGCTATCAGAACAAGTACCGCAGCGTGCTCAAGAACCGCCCCGAGCTGATCAAGTCCGCCGCCGAAAAGCTCCGCGCGCAGGGCATTGCCTGCGACGAGACCCAGGTGCGCCCGCGCGTGCGCGCCACGCTGCCCGACGCCGCCGAAAAGCTCGCCTCGACCGCCCGCGAGACTTCCGACCCCGAGCTGGTCAGGGCCTGCGAGGCCATCTGCCGCCTGATCCGCGAGCGCGCCGAGCCGCAGGCCGCGCCCAGCGCCCAGGTTGATCGCCTCAATGTTCGCCTCGACCTGTGCCGCCTCAACCTCGCCGAGCAGGCCGAAACCATCCGCCGCCTGCGCGACGCCGCCCACGAGGTCGAGGTCACCGTCAAGGATTTCGTGCTCCAGTCCCCTCAGGATCGCGCCGAGCACCTCGCCGCCTTCTGCGATTCGCTCGTCCAGCGCCTGGGCGCGCTCGAGTCCGCGGCGGAGTGACGGGGGAACGAGGGGAACGATCGAGAGGCGGCCTTTCTGAGAAAGGCCCCTCTCGAGCTCTCCCGGAAAGCACTATGATCCACGAGAAGTATGAGATGGAGAAATGTAGTTCCCCGAATGCGGCGCGGGTTATAACCGAGGAAAGCGAAGCGCTCTTCGCGACAGCGCATACGAAAAGCGGCCTCCATATTCGGAGGCCGCTTCAGCTTGTCAAAAAAGTTTTGACAAGCTGATTGTTACCTGATCAGCTCATACTGGCCGACATAGGGCAGCGGGCGCGCCTCGCCGCGATAGCAGTTGATCGCGCCGTAGATCATCACGCCCAGCACCGCCAGGTGAGCCAGCTTATCCGTAATTTTGATCAGATCGTCCAGCACCGGAATCCAGCCCAGGATCAGCTTGACGATCCAGAACGCCACCGTCACCGCCAGCATGCTCAGGAAACCGAGCAGTCCCTGATTGGCGGCGTAGCGGCCCAGCCTTGAATTCGGACACACGAGCAGCGGAATAAAGAAAATCACATAGCCGAAGGATGCAGCCAGGCGATTCTGCTGATAATCGGAAGCTTCGAAGATTTTCATTGTCATACCCCTTTCGTCTGTTTCCTGCAGACATTATATCACCGCGGCGCTCGCCGCACAATACCAACTTCAATTAGAATTTGCTTATGGAATGCCAAAACCGCTTCCCTATTCGCGCGCCGCGTGCTATAATAGGGCTGATAAAATGGTAAGTATAAGGGTCAGGAGCGAGAGAAACATGAGCAGGCGCAAGGATCAGTTCGAAGTAGACGGCGGCTGGATAGGCATAGCCATCGTCACGGTGTTCTGCCCGCCGGTGGGGCTGATTATGCTCTTCAACAAGCTGCGCAAGAGTCACGCCACGGCCGGCGACGCGCGCCAGCTGCGCCGCATCGGCACCTCGCTTCTGGCGGCCGGCGCTGGGCTGGCGGCGTTCGGCGCGAAGGGCGGCGTGTTCTGGCTGGCGGCGGGCGGCGCGCTGCTGGGCGGCACCAGGCTGCTGAAAAAGCGCGAGCAGCGCTACTATCAGTATCTCGCGGTGCTTTCGGGCCGCAACGCCATGTTCCTGGCAAACCTGGCCACGACGCTGGATCTGACCGTAGAGCAGGTCACGCGCGACCTCAGGCGGATGCTCGAAAAGGGCTGGTTCCGCAGCGAGGCCTACCTGGACATGCAGTCGGGGCGCATCGTGCTGTGCCAGGAGGGCGCGACCGACTTCTCCGGCTTTGCCGAGGCGCAGCGCAATGAAAAGGAGCACAGGGTGCGCCACGAGGCTGCTTCCCCCGGCGAGCCGAAAAACGTCGAGGAAGCCGTGCGCAGCGCCGGCGCGTACTTTGCCGACTTCTTCCGCCCGATCGCGAAGGACGGCCAGGCCGCCGCTTCTCAGGCCTCGCAGGCGCAGTCCGCGCAGCCCGAGCCGCAGCCTGCCCAGTCCACGCAGGCGAAGGACACGAAGGAAGCGGCCAAAGGCGGCGCGCCTCTCTTTGAGAGCAGCGAATACGACAAGATCATCCGCGAAATCCGCGAGCTCAACGACCGCATCGCCGACAAGGTCATCTCCGACAAGATCGACCGCATCGAGCTGCTGACCACCCGCATCTTCCACCTGGTGGAGGAGCGCCCGGCCATGAAGCCGCAGATTCGCAAGTTCATGAACTACTATCTGCCCACCACGCTCAAGCTGCTCGACAGCTACGCGCTGCTCGAGGCGCAGGGCATCGAGGGCGACAACATCACCGCCTCCAAAAAGGAAATCGAGCGCACGATGGACACCCTGATCGCGGGCTTTGAAAAGCAGCTGGACCGCCTCTTCTCCTCTCAGGCGATGGACATCACCGCCGACGTGGAGGTGCTCGAGGGCATGATGGCGCAGGACGGCCTGGGCGACAACAAGTACACCATGAAGACCGGCGGACGCTAAGACAATGAACGACAGACGAAGGAAACGGCACGCCCTGGCGGCGTGCCTGCTGCTTATCGGGCTGCTGGCGCTGGGCGCGGGCACGTTTGCTGCGCTCCGATACGGCCGGGAAATCCACACCCGCCTGCGCTACGGCATCAAAACCGTACACAGTCCCATCGATCAAAACGGCAACGGCCTGGACGACCTGACCGACCTGGTGCGCGGCGCGCGCGCCTACATCCGCACCCAGCCCGAGTATGTGGACTCCTACTACGCCGGAGGCTACCCGCCCGATGGCGAGGGCGTGTGTACCGACGTGATCTGGCGCGCCTTTCAGGCCGCCGGGTACGATCTCAAGGCAATGCTCGACGAGGACGTCCGGCGCGCCCCCGCCGCCTACTCCATCCAGTCGATCGACACGAACATCGATTTTCGCCGGGTCGCCAACCTGCGCGTGTTCTTCGAGCGCAGCGGCTGCCAGTCCCTTCCCACCGACCTTAGCGACTGGAGCCAGTGGCAGCCGGGCGACGTCGTGGTCTTCGACGGCCATATCGCCATCCTCTCCGACCGCCGCGGCAAGGACGGCCGCCCCTTTATCCTGCACCACGCGGGCTACGGCGCCTTCGAGGAGGACGCGCTCGACTATAAGCCCATCCTCGCCCACTTCCGCTGGATCATCCTGCCAGAGTCACAGTAAACAAACCGCGAGGCGCCGCCATCATAAAAACGCAGATGATTCAGCCGGCGTGCGGTATGAAATTCTGCGTACAGAAGGGACAGATAATCCACGTAATCGACGTGGAGGGCGGGCAGGTCGCGGATTTTTTCGCCGAAATGAAGGAATCGCCCGAGGACTTCTTCTATCAAACAAAACGGCGCGGAGCACCCGAACTGCCCGGATAACCTCAACGCGGCGCTCGGAACGCACAGGACAATTATCCAGCCGGTCAGCCTGTTCATGAACGCTCAGATTACCCCGGACTTATGGAAAACCTCGCAAATTCGTCCGTGAACATAGGGCATTCAATCGTTATGTAAATCTTTTTCTTCCTCTGGCGTTCCGCGGAAAAATCTGCTATACTTGTATTGCGTTAAATAGAACGCCGATTTCTTAAAGAAGCCCACACGACGCGCAGGAAGGAAGAGATCAATCGATGCGCAAGCCGCACATCCCGCCCCTGAGGGAAATCGACTGGAAGCACCTGACCCGCAGGCTGATCGCCTCGGTCGGAGAGGGCTGGTATTTCCACGGCGACCCGATGTCTCAGGATCGCCGCCGCCTGGTGCTGTGCAACTACACCTCGAACGTCATCGCCAACCTGGTGGGCGGCAGCTTCTGGACGGGGCTTCTGCTGTACCTGGACGCGGACGACGGCTTCATCGGCACCATCACCATGATCGCCACCGCGGCCAATATGCTGCAGCTGTTCGCGCCGCTGCTGCTGGAGCGCTTTCCCCGGCGCAAGCCGCTGCTCATCGGTCTGCGCTCCATCATGTACCTGCTCAACGTGCTGTTCATCGGCCTGATTCCGCTGTTTCCCGTGGCGCGGCAGGCGCGGCTCACCATCACCGCCCTGGTCACGCTGATGGTCAACCTGATCTCGGCGCTCTCCTCGCCCGGCGTCACCATCTGGCATATTCAGTCGCTGCCCGACCGGGTGCGGCAACCCTTCTTTACCCTCGTCACCACCACGAACGCCGTGGTCATCGCCGTCGCCATCCTGCTGGGCGGCAAGCTGGTCGATCTTTTCCGCGGCGCGCAGCTGGAGTACTGGGGGCTGATGACGCTCAGGCTGATCGCGCTCGCGCTGTGCGTGGTCGAGCTGATCATGTACTCGCACATCCGCGAATACCCGTATGAAAGCGACGGCGAAAGGCTGAAGATGCGCGACCTGCTGACCAGGCCGCTGCGCAGCCGCCTGTACCTGCTGACCGTGCTAACCTGCGTACTGTGGAACTTCTCGGCCAACCTGCCCAGCTCGTACTACACGGTGTACCTGCTCAGGAACCTGGGCGTCAGCTACACCTACCTCAACCTGGTCAACCTGATGAACGTGCCGGTGTCGCTGCTGGTCGCGCCGCTGTGGCGCAAGGTGCTGGGCAAACACGGCTGGTTCAAGACGCTCTACATCGCCATGGGACTGTACGCCCTGCGCTACATTCCCCTGGCCTTCACCACCTCGCACTCGATGTTCCTCTACCCCATCGAGGAGGTCTTCCGCTTTCTCTTCGCCATCGGCATCAACCTGGCCTTCGCCGGGATTCCCTACGTCAACATGCCGCCCGCCGGACAGACCGCCTACATCGGCTTCTACTCCACCTGCGGCAACCTCGCCGCGCTGCTCGGCGTCACCGTCAGCAAGTACTTTATCCTGCTCACCGGCGAACGCACCGTCACCATCCTGGGCTGCACCATGGTCAACAAGCAGTACCTGATGCTGCTGACCACCTTCCTGATGCTGCTGGCCGTGCTGGGCATTTTCCTGATCGACCGCAGGGTCTGCGCGCAAAAGGCGCAGCCCGGCTGACCGCCGCGTACAACGAATCCCTCCAGACCGACCGGCCCGGAGGGATTCGCTTTATCCGAGGAGCTCCGCCCGCTTCTTTTTGCTCAGCCCGCCCAGCACCAGGCGGTAGGACTTGTCCAGCAGGTCCTTCAGCATCTCGTCGGGCAGATTGCCGTCCGCCTTGATGGAATTCCAGTGGGTTTTGTTCATGTAGTAGCCCGGAATCACGTCGTCATACTGCCGGCGAAGGAAGTCCCCCTCGAGCGGCTCCAGCTTGAGCGTGATCAATGCGGCCTGATTGTGATCGTCATAGCACACCGCCGCGAACAGCTTGTCGCCGACCATGTACCGCTGCCAGTTCCATTCCTGCTTGAAGTCCTTTTTCACGCCCTTTTTCGCCAGCAGATAGGCGTCCAGCCAGTCGTATTTCATCCGTTCCTGCTCTCCTTCACGCTTCTTTTTCCGTTTTCAGTCTCGACAGGCAAAAAGCGCCTCCCGCGCCCTGCCCGCATCTTCCTCGTCCAGGTACACCCGGGCGATTTCGCCGCGGCCGGGCAGCGACACGCGCAGTTCGCACTCGCCGTCCTCGTCGGCCGCGAAGGAGGCCTGCAGGCCGGCCGCCGGGTACAGCTGCCACCGCACACGCGCCAGGGTTTCGTCCACCGCCCGCTTCACCAGCAGCCACCTGCCGGTCAGCGCCAGCTTGCCGCAGTCAAATTTGGGCGTTTCGGCGGACAGCGCCTCGAGCATCGCCTCAAAGCCGCCCGCCTCCTCCAGCTGCCTGCCCAGCGGGGTATGGCGCATCAGGAAGCGCGACCGCCTGCACGCCAGCAGTCCGCCGCCCAGCACCAGCGCGGCCGCCAGCAGCGCCCACACGACCGTCCAGCCGCTCGCGCCCCTGCCGGTCAGCAGCACGAACACGTCCTCGCCCGCGCCGAAGGCCTCGCGAACCGGCGCGTCCAGCTCGCTCTCGTGCCGCACGGAGGGCACAATGCCACTTTCCGGCAGCCCGCCCTTGCTCAGCAGCAGCGCCTGGTAATCCGCGCCGGTGATCCGATAGACCTGCCGTTTTATTTCCCGCTCGGACGTGCCCACCGGGGCCTCGATATAGCCCGCGCCCATCATCGACAGCGTGTGCGTCTGCGTCTGCGTCAGCGTACATTCGCCCAGGTATTCCGCCTGTTCAAAGGCAAAAGCCGCGTCCGGCCCGCCGTCCTTTTGGCAGAAGGCCTCGAGCGCCGCGCGCGAATCGAGCCGCCCGGGTACGTCCCGCCGCGCCCAGACCGCCAGCAGCGCAAAGAACAGCAGCACACAGCACGCGCTCCATACGGCCAGCCTGCGCGTCCTTCGCTCCTCGTACAGCTTTTTTTCAATCCAGTTCATATGGCTTACCTCACCGGCACGAACACCGTGTATTCCTCGCCCTGCGCGCCCGCCGAGGCATAGTCGACCAGCTGCACGCCGTCCGCCTCAAAGCGCCTGAGCGCGCCGTCCCGCGCGGGCAGCTCCCGCATCTCGAGCGAGCGAACCGCCTGATGGATGTCGTTCCCCCACGCCCCGTCGGCAGCCAGCAGCAGCGGCCCGCAGGTAAATTCGGCGTACGTTCCGGCCGGGAAGCCGCCCTCCGCGCCGCTCGGGTAGTCCTGACCGCTAAACAGGTTTTTCCACACCCGGTCGCGGATTTCCACCCTCCGCGCATGTGGCCGCAGGTCAAGCTCCAGGCAGACCTCCGTCTCGCCGCTTACGGGAACCTTCACAAATCCCTCCTCCGCCTCGATCTGCGCCGCCTCTCCGTTCACCGTCAGCCGGTAGCCGTCCGCGCAGGCCGGTATGCGCAGCCTGAGCGTCATCGGGCGCGCCGCCTGCGCCCTGAACTCAATATGCCCGCCCGCCGGGTAGTCGGTCGCCTGCGAAAGGGTCAGCCCGTCGCCCGCGTACTCGCTCGCGGCGTAGATCACCGGCGTGAGCTCGTCGCCCGCGCGGCGGTAGAGCAGGGCGCGCAGGCAGCTAAACAGCGTGTACCCGCGGTACCGGCAGCACTGGTACATGCCGCCCGCCGTGCGGAACACCTTGCGTCCGAAGTTGGGCTGATAATAGGCGAAGTCGCCGCCGTCGCGCGACACCGAGCCCAGGATGTGGTTAAACATCGTCTTCTCGATCGCGTCCAGGTAGACCGCGTCCCCGTCCTGCCAGAACAGCGCCAGCGCCAGCTCCATAAAGCCCACCGCCACGCAGTTCTCGTTGGGCCTGACCTCGGCGGGCAAAAAGCAGGGCTCATTGCCGCCCTCGCGCCAGAATTCGCCGATCGTGCCGTTGCCGGTATTGCGGATCTGTGTGTCGTTGACCTCGCGCCAGTAGCGCCGCGCCGCCTCAATCGCCTGCGGGCAGTCAAACGCCCGGCCGTACTCCAGCACGCCCAGGTACACCACCAGCATCTCAATGCCCTTCTGCGACCGCAGCGTCAGGATGCTGTCGAAGGAAAGCAGGTTCATGTCGCTGTCCTCGCAGCGGGCAATGATCTTCTCGATCAGCTCGCGCGCCTTCCGGTCGCCCGTGCGCTCGTACAAAAGCGCCAGCGGATACAGCATGCTGATGTGCTGGCTGCCCTGATTGCCCGCGTCCAGCAGGTCGGGCGCGCCCTCGCCCAGAAACAGCGCGTGAAGGCCGTGCGCGCACTTGATCGCCGCCTCGAGCGCCCGCTCGTCGCCGGTCGCCCGTTCGTAGCGGATCAGGCCCAGCATCGTAAACGCCTGGTTCCACACCGAAAAGGCATGGGCTTCGTTTCCCGGCTCAAGGCAGCCCAGATAGCCGTCGGCGCGCTGGTTCCTGAGAATGCTCTCCACCACCCGTGCGGCCATTGAAAGCGCCCGCTCGTCGCCGTCCGCGTCCCAGTAGCGGGTACACACGTCGATGAACTTGCCGGTAAATTCCGGCTCGGCATAGCCGCCGTCGTGTACGCCCTCATAGGTCTTCACGTGCGCGTCCACGTCGATGCCCGTGTAGAAATTCTCGCGCAGCTTTTCATAGTATTCCTTCAGTATACCGCCGGTCAGCCGGGGCAGCGACTGTTTCTCCGTCATGCCTTTGTCCTCCGCGTCATTTTTTACCATTGTAACACAGCCTGGCCTTCCGCGCAATATGCAGGTTTTTCCGCGCATCAGCCGCGCCGCATTCGCTCAAGCTATGCATGACAGAAGCGGAAAAAGGGGTGAAGGCGATGCGCAGTATGCGCTCCATACTGGGTCTTCCGGTCGTGTGCGAGGGCGAGGCCGTGGGCAGGCTGGCTCAGGTGCGCCTGGACGACTCGCTCACGCGCGTGGAGGGCGTGTATCTGTACTGCGGCCTGGCCGGGACGCGCTACATTGAATGCGCCGACCTGGATCTGCTGGGCGAGGTGGCTGTGCTCTCGCGCTCCCGGGGCAGGCGAACCGGCTCGCCCCCCGCTCAGCCGCCCCGCCGCGCCGTCGGCCCCGACGGAGCCCGCCTGGGCGCCGTGACCGACGCGCTGATCGACGAGCAGGCGCTCACCGTCTGCTCCCTCGAGCTCTCGCGCGGCTATCTCGAGGATCTCACGCGCGGCCGCACCCGCGTCTGCCGCTATTCGGTCTGCCCCGGCGGCGAAGTCCTGATCGACCAGACGGAAGGAGGAAGCGAATCATGAAGATGTCCACTCTGCGCGGTATGGCCTACGGCGTGCTCGTCAGCTCGGCTGCCTGCGCCTGCTATGGCATGATGCCCGCTCACACCCGGCGCAGGCTCAGGCGCATGGCAAACTCAGCAACCCGGAAAATGGTGACCAAGGTCGCCGAATTCCTGCCGTAGGTGGGGACGGGGAGGAACGCTGGGGAGGCCGCCTTTTTGAAAAAGGCGCCTCCCCAGACTTCTCCCGGAAAACACCTGCGAGAGCATGAGACAGTTCCCGACAAACGCAGTTCTCGCTCGTAAGGCTGCAAAAGTCGTAATAATCAGGCGCATTCCCACGAACCTTTCGGGGAATCGCATTTCTTCTAAATATAGCTAATGCGGATCAAAGTGCTTTCCGGGAGAGCTCGAGAGGGGCCTTTCTCAGAAAGGCCGCCTCTCGAACGTCTCCAAGGAAGTGAGTAAAGTGAAATGGAATAAGCGGAGCTGGATCTTGCTGGCGGCGGGCTGCGGCGCATTGCTGTGCGCCGTCGCGTTTCGGCGGCAGGTTTCGCTGCTTTTGCGGCTGCTGCTGGGCGGCGGCGCGCTGGCGTTTGTGCTGTGCCCGGTGAGCGAATGGTTCTGCCGGACGCTGCATGTGCCGCGGGGCGCGGGGATCGCTCTGTCGTATGCCGCGGCGGCTCTGGCGCTGGGTCTGGCGGTCTGGCTGCTGATTCCTCCGCTGGCCGGGCAGCTCAGGCAGCTGATCGCGGGCTTTCCGGCGCTGGCCGGGCGGCTGCAGGACGAGGGCGAGCATCTGCTGACCTTCCTGCGCGCGCACGGAATCAACCTGCCGCTCGAGCTGCCCGACTTTCCCTGGGAGCAGGCGATGGGCACGCTCACGCCCCTTCTGAGCGGCACGGCCAGCTTCGCCGGGTCGGTGGCGGCGGTCGTGACCGAAATCACCCTGGCGCTCACGCTGAGCTATTACCTGATTCGCGACCGGGAGCGGCTGTTTTTGCAGCTGGAGCTGCTCGCGCCGTCCGCCTATCGCAGGCTCGCGGTGCGCATGGCGCATGCCGTCCGTCACGAGCTGAACACCTACCTGCGCGGTCAGGCGCTGATCTCCCTGGCGGTGGGGGCGCTGGCGGCGCTGGGGCTGATGATCATCGGTCTGCCCGCCTTTCTGGTGCTGGGCCTGATCGTGGGGGTGATGAACCTGATCCCCTACTTCGGGCCGGTGCTGGGCGGCGTTCCCGCGGTGCTGATGGCGCTGACGCAGGGCGGCCTTCGCCAGGCGCTGTTCACCGCGCTGCTGCTCTTCGGCGTGCAGCAGGTGGACAGCCTGCTCATCAGTCCGCGCATCATGGGCAGCGTCACCGGCCTTCACCCGGCGGTGGTGCTTCTCGCCATCACGCTGGGCGGCTCTCTTTCCGGCCTGGGCGGCATGCTGCTGGCCATCCCCTGCGTGCTGGTGGCGCGCTCGCTGCTGCGCACACAGGCCGCCTCCGTCCCCGCAAATCGGTCAAATAATCGAACAGAAGATTAAATTGGATTTTTGCGGACAAAACGTTTGAAATCCTGCGCGTTTTGGTATATAATGAAACGTAAGATGCGATACAGAGAGGACGGTGCGTTATGAACGGCAAAATGAGCGATACCAGGCAGTATTCCGCCCCCGCCAATACTCCCCGTTCCGCAGAAGAGATCATTGCGGCGGTCTACCAGGCGCTCAAGGTCAAGGGCTATGACCCGATTACGCAGCTGGTCGGCTATATCCTGTCCGGCGACCCGGCCTATATCACCAGCTACAATCACGCCAGGTCGCTGATCTGCCGCCTGGAGCGGGATGAAATCCTGGAGGAGCTGGTCAGCCATTACGTCGCGTCCCTGGACGGGCGGGAGGGCTGAATGCAGCGAATTCTGGCGCTGGACGTGGGCGAGCGGCGCATCGGCGTGGCGGTTTCAGACCCGCTGGGGCTGACCGCGCAGGGCGTGGAGACGATCTTCGTCAAGGGGGCTGAAAAAGACCTCGCGCGCATTGCCGAGCTGCTCGCGCAGTATGAAACCGATCGCCTGGTGGTGGGCCTGCCCCGCTCGATGAGCGGCGAAATCGGCCCGCAGGCACAGAAAATCCTGGCCTTCATCGCCCTGCTGAAGGCGCGCGGCTGGCAGGTGCGCACGTTTGACGAACGCCTGACCACCTCCTTTGCCCAGCGCGCGCTGCTCGAGGCGGACGTGCGCCGCGACAAGCGAAAGCTGGTAGTGGACAAGCTGGCGGCCGTGTGCATCCTGCAGGGCTTTATGGACGCCGGCGGCTGGCCGGATGAAGAAAAAAACGAGCGGCCGCTCCCCCGCGTGCTGCCGGTCGAGGTATGGAAAGGTGGACTGCCCAAAATGGATCAGGAAAACAATATGCAGCAGGAAAATATCGTCGAGCTCTACGACGAGGACAACAACGTCGTGCGCTTTGAACACGTCTATACCGTGCAGTACGCCGGCGACGAATTCGTACTGCTCGCCCCGCTCGAGCCGACCGAGGATCTGGCCGAGGATGAGCTGCTGATCCTCAAGATCAGCGAAAACGACCAGGGCGAGGAGGTCTATGTCAGCGTCGAGGACGACGACCTGGTCGAAAAGGTCTTCAACCTCTACCTGGCCGAGGCCGAAGCGGACGAGGATTGACGCTTTCGCCCGCTCAAAGCACCTTCAGACGCGCTCTGAAGGTACTTTTTTTCTTCAACACGCAACACAATGCGGTATTGACCAGCCCTGCAACCTGTTGTATACTATACTATACAGTCATTTCGTTTCCAGGAGGAACACCCTATGAACAGTCGAATGATCAAAACGCTGTCTTCCGTTCTGGCGGCCGGCATGCTGGCGGCCTGCCTGAGCGGCTGCGCAAAGACGCCTGCCGCCGCGCCGACCGACACGCCCGAAGCGGTTCAGACCACCGATGCGCCCGTCGTCCAGGCGACCGACGCGCCCAATGCGGCCGGCTCGCAGCAGACCGCCTTTGTCACCCCCTGTATCGACGCGCCCTACGACCACTCCTATCAGGACGAGACCAGGCAGATCGTCGTTCGCCGCTTCGAGGCGGGCGACATCATCTACTACGTGGCCGACGTGCAGCTGACCGACCCCTCGCAGCTGCGCACCGCCCTGAGCGGCGACAAGCCCAACGGCTCGCTGGAGCCGCTTTCCGAGATCGCAAACCGCTGCGGCGCCATACTGGCCATCAACGCGGACGATTACGGCGTGCATGAGTACGGCACGATCATCCGCAACGGCGAGCTGATCCGCACCCACGACACCACCCGAAACATGCTGATCGTGGATAAAAACGGCGATTTCTCCGTACGCATCGATCGAAAGGACGAAGATCCCGAAGCGCTCGGCCAGTCCCTTGTGGACGCGGGAACCTGGCAGACCTTTGAGTTTGGCCCCGTGCTGGTGCAGGACGGTCAGGCGGTCGATCCTTCCCCCGCCTTCGACCTGATCTCCACCAACCCCAAGCGCCGCGAGCCGCGCACCGCCATCGGTCAGATCGGGCCGCTGCACTACGTGCTGATCGTCGCCGACGGCCGCAACACCGAGCACTCCAAGGGCATGACGCTGGGCGAAATGCAGCGCCTGATGCTGGAAATGGGCGCGAAGACCGCGATGAACCTGGACGGCGGCGGCTCCTCCGAAATGTGGTTCATGGGTGAAATCATCAGCCAGCCCTCCCAGGGCAGAGAACGCTCGATTTCCGACATCCTGTTCTTCTAGAAAGGAAGACTGTTATGAAGAAAATGCTTCGCTGCGCGCTGCGCGGCTTTCTGGCGGGTGTGGCGCTGCTGTACCTGGCGTCGCTGGCCCTGTGTGCCGCCCTGCATTTGGGATACTTCATGCCCTATCTGGCCTCGACGCCCGAAAAGGTGGGCGGCGAGCTGAACGCGGCGGCGCTCATGGCGCTGATCTGCGGCCTGCTCGGCGCGCTGGTCGCCGTCCTGTGCAGGGTTTTCAGGCGCAGGGCGCGCAGGAACCGCCGCGCCGCGAAAAAAGACTGATTCGCGCGATGTACATGATAACAGCATGCCGTCCTCATCAGGGAAAGCCCGCGAAGGGAAGGGGCGCCTGATGAAGTGGATCGTGATTTTCACTGCGCTGCTCGTCTGGCTGACCGCGCCCAGGCTGGGCAGGCGACGCGCGCGCAGGTATCTGGGCGTCTGCTTCGCGCACCGGGGGCTGCATGGCCGCGGGGTGTGCGAGAATTCGCTCGGCGCGTTCGAGGCGGCCTGCCGGGCGGGCTTCGGCGTGGAGCTGGACGTGCGCTTCTCCCGCGACGGGCGGCTGATCGTGTTTCATGACGACACGCTCGCGCGCCTGTGCGGTTCTCCGAAGCGCCCGGAGCAGCTGACGCTTGCTGAGCTGAAAAACCTTCGCCTGCCGGACGGCCAGTCCATTCCCACGCTGGATGAGGCGCTCGACTGCATCGCCGGGCGCGTCCCGGTGCTGCTTGAGGTCAAGAGCTGCCGCCGCATTTTTCGCCTGACCGACGCGGTCTGCGCCCGCCTTGCGCGCTACGCGGGCGACTGCCTGGTCGAGTCCTTCGACCCGCGCTGCCTGCTGAGAATGCGCTTCACCGCTCCGCAGCTTCTTCGCGGCCAGCTGCTCCCCTCCAGCGAGGATCTGCCCCCGCGCCTGAGCCGCGCCGCGGCGCTGGCCGTCGCCGGGCTGCTGACCAACGCGCTCTCCCGGCCGGATTTCGTGGCCTACCGAATCGCCGCGAAGCACAGCCCCGCGCCCTACCTGCAGCGCCTCCTCTACCGCACCCCGATGGCCGCCTGGACCGTCCGCACCGCCGACGAGCTCGCCCTGGCGCGCCGCCGCGGCGACATGATCATTTTCGAAGGCACAGTGTAAAGCGACCCCCTCCGTTTTTTCGGAGGGGGTTTTTGTATAAACAGGCTCTCGGCCAATCGCCGGGAGCCTGTTTTTTTACCAATATCAATTTAACCGCGCCCCGCGCCCCACAGCCGAAGCGCCCGCACGGCCGCGTCGTAGAAGTACTCGGGCGCGCGGTGCATCGCCTGCTCGAGCGTGACCACGCCGGGCACGATGCTCAGAAGCGAGCTGCGCGGGCACAGGTTATAGAGCGCCTGCGCGCCGCCGCGGATGCTTCCGGCCAGCACGAGCAGGGGAACGCGCTGCCTGACACAGGCCTTTGCCACCCCGCTGACCACCTTGCCGAAGGCGACCGACTGCTCGTCGAAGCAGCCCTCGCCGGTGACGCACAGGTCGGCGTTTTCAAGGCGCTCGGAAAGGCGCGTGACCTCCATCAGCGCGTCGATGCCCTTGACCAGCTGTGCGTCCAGCAGGCCGTGAAGCGCCGCGCCCAGTCCGCCTGCCGCGCCCGCGCCGGGAAAGGACTGAATGTCTCTGCCGAGCGTGTCCTGCGCGACCTTCGCGTAGCGCGTCATGCCGCGCTCGAGCCGGGCCAGTATCCCCTCGTCCGCGCCCTTCTGCGGGCCGTAGACAAAGGTCGCACCGGTCTTGCCCAGCAGCGGATTGGTCACGTCGCACATCGCCCGGATGGGCACGGCCGCAAGCCGCCTGTCCAGGCCGCTCAGGTCGATCCTCGCGATTTTTTCCAGGCCGACGCCGCCCTCGGGAATCTGTGCGCCGTCCTCGCCGGTCAGGCGCGCGCCCAGCGCCCGCAGCATGCCGCAGCCGCCGTCGTTCGTGGCGCTTCCGCCCAGGCCGATCAAGAGCGCTTTCGCGCCCTCGTCCAGCGCCCGCAGCATCACTTCGCCCACGCCGCGCGTGGTGGTAAAAAGCGGATTGCGCTTTTCCACAGGCACCTGCGGCAGTCCCGCCGCCTGCGCCGTCTCCACGACCGCCGTGCCGTCCGGCAGCATCGCCCAGCCCGCCTGAACCGGCTCGCCCAGCGGGCCTGTGACCGTGCACAGGCGCATCTCGCCGCCCAGCGCGGTACACAGCGCCTCGGCCGTGCCCTCGCCGCCGTCGGCCATCGGAATGAGCAGCGTCTCGATGTCGTTTCCGAAGCAGGCGCGCGCCGCCCTGTCCAGGAGGCGCGCCCCCTCCAGCGCGCTCAGCGAGCCCTTGAAGGAATCGGGGGCAAAGACCAGCTTCATTCGCTCTTTTCCTCCTCGTCAGTTTCAGGGGGCAGCTTCCAGATGGTGGTCCACTCGACGTGGCGGTCAACCAGCGAATCCACGCGGATGTGCAGGCCGAAGCACTCCACCTCCGGGTGACTGCCGTCGTCCGGTATGGCGGTCAGCTGGCTGAAGACCAGGCCGCCTACCGTGTCGTATTCCTCGTCGTCGATCGGCTCGATGTCCAGCGTCTCGCACAGCGTCTCCAGGTCGCACGAACCGGCCACGCGCCATGTGCCGTCCGGCTGGGGCTGTATCGGCTGCTCCTCCTGCGGGTCGAACTCGTCGTAGATGTTGCCCACGATCTGCTCGAGCAAATCCTCCATCGTGATCAGGCCGCTGGTGCCGCCATACTCGTCCACGACGATGGCGATGTGATCCTTGCGGCGCTGCATCTCGTGGAAAAGCGTATCGGTGTGCATCGACTCGGGCACAAAAAACGCCGGGCGAATCAGCTCTTCAAGCGGCCTGGGCTCCTTGGAGAGCAGGTTCAGGAAAAAGCGACGCGCGCTCAGGATGCCCACCACGTTGTCGATGTCCTCGCGATAGACCGGGAAGCGGCTGTTGCCCGATTCCTGAATCGTGGCAATGATCTCCTCCGGCGTGCTGTCCAGCGAAATGGCGTAAATGCCGGTGCGATGGGTCATGCAGTCCTCGGCGTCCATATTGTTGAACTCGAAGATGTTCTCGATCATCTCGCGCTCGTTGCTCTCAATCGCGCCCTTTTCCTCGCTGCGGTCAACCATTGTCAGGATTTCGTCCTCGGTCACCGGGTCGCCGGCCTGCTCGGGATCCGCGCCGACCAGCTTGAGAAGCGCGTTGGCGACGCCGTCGATCAGGCGGTTCATCGGCCGCATCAGGCGCTGCATCCTGCGCAGCGAGTCGAACATCGACAGACACAGCCTGTCCACCGCCAGCGACGCACGTCTGCGCGGAAAGACCACGCCGACAAGCCGCACAATCAGGCAAAGGATCAGCCCCATCAAAACCAGGTACGGCCACTCGAGCGGCAGATCCGGAGTCAGCGCGGCCAGGCGCGGCAGAAACGCGGCGCAGGCAAACAGGCCTGAAAACAGGTTGAGCAGCGTGCTCATCGTGTACATACATTCCGTCGCGTCCTGCATCTGAGGCAGCAACGGCAGCAGGCGCTCGGCCTGCTCGCTGCCCTCGTCCTTCAGGCGCTCCAGGCGGCTTTCATTCAGGGATTCCGCCACCACCTCCAGCATCGAAAAATATGCCGTGAGCAGCAGCAGCGCAATCTGTATCGCGACGGACAGCCATAGGGGGATCGGAGCCAAGTGTAATTCCTCCTCGCAAAGATGTTTTCTCCATTATAGCACAAGCTTTCCGACAAACGCACGGGCTTATGTAAAAAGCGTGATAATTCGGGGAATCAGTCCGCCCGGCTGGGGGAGGCTCCGCTCCGCTTCGCGCTCCCCCAGACCCCCACCGAAGTTAGTCTGCCCGCTCGCACAAAACAACCGAATAGCACAGGCCCTCACCCGTGCAAAGGCACAGGCTCGCTGACGCGATTTCCTTCAGAAATCGCGTCCTCACCACTCCTGCCTCACCCGGGGACGCTGGGGAGGGCGGCCTGAACGGCGCGCGCCTCCCCAGACCCCACCCACGTCTCCTTCGGAGCCGCAAGGAAGCGATTCCTACGGGAATCGCTTCAGCTTGTCAAAAAAGTTTTGACAAGCTGGTGGACGGGGAAGCACGCTCCCCCGCCACTGCCACCC